>NZ_JBADWU010000092.1:0-39702 GCF_056203535.1 Candidatus Limimorpha sp.
GTATGATGCCGAATTGCGTAACATGATGCAGTTGCGCGATGGGAATATTCTCGCCAATGTCCAATTGTTTAATATGGATGAACAAGGCTACGGTATCGGTGATTACGGGAACCGTTTTCTCAAGATTTCACGCCACGGCGCTGTCATAATGGACTCCGTCTTTATCGAAGACAACGACTTGAGTTACTTTTTGTTACAGCGGGATCCTTCCTCATCGGGTGACAGCCACATTTACGGAAAGATAGAACACAATTATGAAGATGCACGAAGCGACCTGCACTTGCGTTTCTTCGACAGCAACCTCAATTTTGGAAAGGAAATCCAAATTCCGGTATGCGACACACTCATATATCCACTATTGGATGCTTATTTCATTGATAATCAAAATGACATTATTTTGCAATACTATGTTTCATCGCGTGACGAATTCCATTATTTACGCGTCGGAACAGATGGTACCGTAAAGAATCATACTGCCATTCCTGATTCGTTAATTCCAATCAACCGTAGGGCAGGCAGCCGTGTTTTTGACACATTTGACGATTCAAAATCGGAATATTGTTTTTGGGGCAGTGACACCCGTGTCTCCCACGCAATGCATATAATCGTATTAGATTCACTGCTAAACTTCAAAGCGGACCTGAACATGGACGACCATTCCCCATCAGGGATACAGTTTTCGCATAGTATGACAGAACTGGTGTGTGACTTTGACGAGCAATCGTTTCTTATTGCCACACAATACAGTATCTCCAGCCCACATAAAGATGGCGTTCAGGTCACACGATACAATAGAGACAACCTGTCAGCCGAAAACACGGCCCTGTTTGATACCTATCCTGTTGTAGGTACTCCACCCTATTTCTTTGGATGTGCGTTTCCTATCGGGTTGGCGAAGGCCGATGATGGATTTGTCTACTTCTCGTATTGCACCCAGGATCCTGTAGCAGGAGGAGTCGGGCAGGTGTCTGTTGTGAAAATGGATGCTGACCTCAACATCATTTGGCAACGCTTTTGTCTTGAACCTACCGGATATTCATGGCTTGGAACCCAAATGATAACACTTGACGACGGAGGCTTGGCTGTTGGTGGTTATTTGTATAGCAATGTTCCCCTCACGCCACCTGAACTGTTTTTCCTGATTTTTGACGATGAGGGATGGAGTGTTAATGAACCATTATCTTCCTTCCGTCCATACTGCATCTATCCAAACCCGATGAAAGACAGGCTTTCCATACATATTTCACCTGATGTAAAATTAGAAAGCATTGAATTGTACGATGTTTCAGGCCGCTGCGTGGTAAGTTCGCGCACCGCTGAAATGAATGTGGCAAACCTTCCGGCTGGGCAATATGTGGCAAAAATCACCCTTGAAGGCGGAAAGGTCTATTCGGACAAGGTGGTGAAGGAATGAATGTAGAGGCATAGTACGCTGCGTCTCTACAAGAGAAAACGGTCAGTTGCAATTTGCGGCTGGCCGTTTTCTCTTACGATTTACCACAATTTTTTGGCATGTAAAGACGCACGGCCGTGCGTCTTTACGTTCCACCAACATGTTCAATCTATTTTGATGGACCTATAAAAGTTCCCAAGGGAATCGTGCAAAGGGAGGCGCATTGAAAGTAAACAACACAGCTTCTAAATGATTTTGTATTGCCGTGAACAAATATCAAGTGAAAATCATAGAAAAATTCAGCCGCCATTAATGCAATAATTCCTATTTTTGTAGGGTTATTCTAATTGGAAAAAAGAGAGGAAAACGATGTCGAACAATAAACTTTCTTCATTATTAGGACAGACTGCCATTTACGGATTGAGCAGCATCATCGGCAGATTTTTGAATTATCTTTTGGTGCCGCTTTACACTTACAAGATTGCAGCATCGACAGGTGGTTATGGGGTTGTTACGAATCTTTATGGTTACACGGCCTTGCTGCTTGTCATCCTTACTTTTGGCATGGAGACCACTTTTTTCCGTTTCGCCAACAAGGAAGGTGTTAATCCCGACAAGGCTTTCTCCACTTCCGGACTTGCCGTTGGCTTTGTTTCGTTGGTATTTGTAGTTCTGGTATCGCTGTTTCTGCATCCGATAGCCAATGCCTTGGACTATGGCAGCCATCCCGAATATGTCGAAATCATGGCCATTATTGTGGCTTTTGATGCTTTCCAGGCCATTCTGTTTGCGCGTCTGCGCTACGAAAACAAGGCCATCAAGTTTGCCACGCTGAAATTGCTGTTCATCTTTGTCAACATAGGTCTTAACCTTTTCATTTTCCTTGTGGCTCCAGGCTTGAAGGAGAGTTGTCCAAATCTGATGGGCTGGTATAATGTTGAATATCAAGTTGGTTATATTTTCATTATAAACCTGATTTGCACGGCAAGCATCACTTTTGGTTTCATTCCCGAAATCAAGAAGTTGCGTTTTGGAATTGATAAGGACTTGCTGAAACAGATGCTGCGCTACACTTGGCCTTTGCTGCTTTTGGGCTTAGCTGGCATCTTGAATCAGGTGGCAGATAAGATTTGCTACCGTTTCATCGTTCCGGGAAAGGAAGGCGAAGTTCAGCTGGGCATTTATGGCGCTTGCGTGAAGATTGCCATGATTATGGCCATGATTACGCAAGCCTTCCGTTATGCCTACGAGCCTTTCGTTTTTGGCGGCAAAAAGGACGAAAACAGCAAGGAAATGCAGGCGCAAGTGATGAAATATTTCGTCATGTTCACGTTGTTCGCATTCCTGGCAGTCGTTGCATTCATGCCGCTTTTGAAATACATCATCAAGTCGGACTATTGGGAAGGTTTGGTTGTCGTCCCGATTGTGATGATGGCGGAGATTTTCATGGGCATTTATTTCAACCTTTCGTTTTGGTACAAACTCATCGACCAGACTTGGTGGGGCGCCATCTTTTCGGCCATAGGTTGCGCGGTTTTGCTTGCGATTAACTTCATTTTTGTCCCGAAATACGGTTACATTGCTTGCGCTTGGGGCGGCTTTGCAGGCTATGGCGTTTGCATGTTGCTTTCCTATTTTGTCGGACAGAAAAAGGCACCTGTTCCCTACGATGTGAAAGGCATTTTGGGCTATTTCGCCTTGGCATTGGTGTTGTTCTTTGCAATGCGGTTCATCCATATCGAAAACCAAGTTTTGGCGGTTGTCGTAAATGCATTGATCATGATGGTTTTCTGCGCTGCCATTTGCTGGTTTGAAAAGGATTTGGTGAAAGGCGTGGTTGCAAAGGTTTGCAAAAGAAAGGCGTGAGTAGTGTTGGTTATCAGTTTTTCAGTTATCAGTCGTCAAATAGTCAAAATAGTCTAAAATTAAAAGGTTCAAAATTGTTCAAAAGGTCGTCCCTTCGACAAGCTCAGGGAGCAAATTAGTCTAAAAGTCAAAATAGTCAAGTTGTCTAAAAGTCCAAAAGTCAAAATAGTCAAATAGTCAAAATCTTTAAATATTAAATCTTTGAATTTTAAATCTCGAATTGAATTATATGAAAGTCAAAGTAGTAAACAAATCGAATAACGCATTGCCGGCTTACGAAACGAAGAATTCCGCCGGAATGGATTTGCGTGCCTATCTGCCGGATGGTTCAGTCACCTTGCAACCCATGCAACGTGCCTTGATTCCGACAGGATTGTATATCGAAATTCCAGAAGGTTACGAAGGTCAGGTGCGTCCGCGCAGCGGTCTCGCTTTCAAGCATGGCATTACGGTATTGAATACGCCTGGTACCATCGATGCCGATTATCGCGGCGAATTGAAGCAAATCCTGATCAACCTTTCCGATGAGCCTTTTGTCATCAACAATGGCGACCGCATTGCGCAAATTGTCTTTGCGCGTTGCGAACAGGCCGAAATGGTTGAGGTTGAGGAACTTTCCGAAACGGAACGTGGCGCGGGTGGATTTGGACATACGGGTAAAAATTGAGGTTAATGGTGATGAGTTATTAGGTGATGGGGTTTTGAAGCATTGTTCAATATTGTTCAAAAAGTTCAAAAAGCTTTTCACTTTAATACTTTCCGTTTTCCACTTTAAAACTTTCCACTTTTTTAAAAGTAACTAAATTGAATATCTACATAACAAAATGTCAATCAATAAAATAAGAATAGTTTTTGGTTTAGCCTTACTGTTTTCGGTTTCATTGTGCGTGGCGCAGGAAGATGGCCTGAAAGCCGATGGCGGCGTGGTCATCGACAAGCGCAAAAACGCCACTTATTTTTCCGATGGCTTGCAATGCAAATACCGTGAGGATGTGCAAGGTGCCATCAGGAATTTCGAGCAGGCCTTGACTTTCATGCCAAACGATGCCGCCAGCATGTATGAACTGAGCGAGCAGTACGTAAACGCGGGCAGGATGGAAGATGCTTTCAGGAGCATCCGCAAAACCGTTGAACTGGAGCCGGAAAACAAATGGTATCAGTTGCGTTTGGGCAAGTTTTACCGCAATTACGAAATGTATGACGATTTCGTGAAACTCTACGAAAAACTGACGGAAAAATATCCCGATGACATTGATGCGCTGACCGAACTTATCGATGTTTATCTGATTTGCGAAAACTACAATCAGGCCTTGAAGAAAATAGATTTGTTGGAAAAACAGATGGGTTCCAACGAACTGATTAGCGAGCAGCGCATTGCCATTTATCAGCGTCAGGGCGACAAGAAGAAAATGATTGCCGAATTGCAGAAAATGGTTGACAACGACCCGCAGAACGCACGCTATTACAGTATGTTGGCGCAAATCTATATGGATAGCGGCGAGGAAAAGGAAGCCCTCAAGATGTATGAAAAAGTGAAGGAAAACAATCCTAACGACCCATACATCAACGTTTCGTTGCTTGAATTTTACGAAAAGAA
This sequence comes from Candidatus Limimorpha sp., assembly GCF_056203535.1. NCBI lineage: Bacteria > Pseudomonadati > Bacteroidota > Bacteroidia > Bacteroidales > Candidatus Limimorpha > Candidatus Limimorpha sp. The sequence continues at coordinate 4,857 of NZ_JBADWU010000092.1, forward strand.
AGGCGACAACGACAAGGCTTTCAAGGAATTGATTTCTGCCATCCGCAACAAGAATCTGGATTTCAATACGAAACTCAACATCTACGATTACTGGTTCCAGAAAGCATCGGAAAAAGTGGCCGACGAGCAGGCAAGACAAGCCGGCCAGGCTTTTGTTGAGACCTATCCCGACAACAAGATTGGTTACATCGTTTTAGGAAACTATCATTTGAAAAAACAGGATTTCCAGCAGTCGAAAGATATGTATGCCAAGGTTTTAAGTCTCGATAGCACTGATTTTCTGGCTTGGCAGAACATCATTTTCAGCGAAGCGGATTTGAAGGACAACGAGGCGGTTTTGGAACATTCGGTCGCGGCTTTGAAATACTATCCCATGCAGCCTATTTTCTATTGGTATGCTGGTGTTGGCAGTGCCATTTTCAAACAGACTGATGAGGCCGTCAGGTATTTGGAAAAAGGCAGGAAATACTGTGCCGACAGAAATTTGCAGACAAGTTTCGACAGCTATCTGGGTGACTTGTATTATGAAACCGGCGAGATGGAAAAAGCCTTTAGTGCCTACGACAAGGTTTTGGCCGTCGACCCTGATAATGCATTGGTTTTGAACAACTACGCCTATTATCTTTCGCTGAAAGGCGAAGATTTGGACAAAGCCATTGAAATGGCCTCACACGCCATCGGATTGGAGCCGAAAAACGCAACTTATCTCGATACTTACGCTTGGGTGCTTTACAAAAATGGCAATTATAAGGAAGCTGAAAAACAAATGAAAAAGGCCCTTGATAATGCGCAAAATCCTGAAGGACTGTATTTTGAGCATTACGGCGACATCCTTTTCAAAACGGGCGACACGAAAAAAGCCATCGAAAATTGGGAGAAGGCGCAAAAGGCTGGCGGCTATTCCGAAAAACTGGAACAGAAATTGAAGGACGGCACTCTGTATGAGTAAGTTGAAACTTCATATCATTCTGTTGTCTGCCTTGTTGGTTCTGGCATCGTGCGGCTCGCATCACAAGAATGTGGCGCCGACTGAAGCCATGCTCACCGAAGCATTGATTCAGCAAGTGGAACAAAACGAAACGCAATGGAATTGGTTTTCGGCCAAACTGAACATTCAGCCCGAAACAGGCATGATTTCAAACCTTGGCGGACAAATCCGTATGCAGCGCGACAGCGTCATTTGGGTTTCGGTGACGGCGCTTTTGGGCATGGAAGCGGTTAGAATCATGCTCACGCCCGATTCGCTTTTTGTCATCAACAAGCTGGAAAACTCGTATGTGAAGGAACCGCTCGACATGCTTAAAATGCGTTTTGGAACGGATATCAGGTTTTCGGATATTCAGAACATGCTGTTAGGTAATGGTTTATGGATGTTGGGCAAAGGTGAAAAAATGCGCGAATTGGATAATCCGTATTACAAGATCAGCAGTTCGTCGAATTATGATGAAATTTGGGTTGAACAGCAACATTTCCGCACGGCAAAGACTCATTTCGTTGACCGTTTTTTCCAAATGAGCACCATTTACGGCGGTTTCGAAACCTTCGGCACAAATTTGATTCCGACAGAAATCAGCCTCGATTTAAAAGGAATGTATACTTTTGCAGGCAAAATGAAGTATTCTTCGGTGACGCTCAACGAAACGACTTCATTTCCCTTTAAAATCACTTCAAAAATGCAAAGGACAAGATTATGAAAAAATACCTCATTTGCCTGTTGTTGATGGCTTTTTCGCTGGCGGTTTATCCTCAGAAAAGCAAAGCCAAGTTGGAGAAACAAATCGCCAATTTGGAGCAGGAAATCGCTACAGCCAACAAGTTGCTGAAAGAGACTTCGAAAAACAAGCAAGCCACACTGAATCAGGTCAATTTGCTCGATAAGAAAATCAAGCAGCGCGAGGAACTTGTGAAGGCTTATAATGAGCAGATTGCCGTTTTGGATGATGAAATCAACAAAGGCCAAAGCAACATCAAAGCCTTGAATGGCGATTTGAAAAACCTGCGAAAGGAATATGCCCAGATGATTGTCTTTGCCAACAAAAACCGCAGCCATTACGACAAGCTGGTTTTCCTTTTTTCTGCCGATGATTTCAACCAGGCCTTCAGGCGTTTGCGTTACATACGTCAGTTTTCCGATGCCCGAAAGACCAAAATGGATCAGATTGCTTCAACTGAAAGGCGCATCAGCGACGAGGTGGAGGCAAGCCGGAAAGCCCGCGAGCAGCAGGCTGCCCTTTTGCAAGGCGAAAAGGAACAGAAAGCTGCTTTGCAAGGCGAAAAGGAAGACTTGAACACACAAGTAAAACAGTTGAAAAAGCAGGAAGGAAACTTGCAGCAAGACATCAAAAACAAGCAGCAGCAGGCCAAAAAACTTCAAAAGGCCATTGATGACATCATTGCTGAGGAAATCCGCAAGGCAAACGAAAGGGCCAAGAAAGAAGCCGAAGCAAGAGCCAAAGCCGAGGCCGAGGCCAAAAAGAAAAAAGGCAATGCAAATGCCAATACGAAGCCGAATGTTCCTGCCAGCGGCAACAAAAACATGGCACTTACACCTGCGGAAATGACCCTTTCGGGCAATTTCGCCAACAACAAGGGCCGATTGCCTTGGCCGGTCGAAAAAGGCGTTGTTTCGTCGTCTTTCGGAAAACACGCATCTGTGGTTTCAGATAAGGTCGTCGTCACAAACAACGGCATTGACATTGCGGTCAGCGAAAACAGTCAGGCAAGGGCGGTGTTTGATGGAATGGTGGTCAGTGTCAACAAGTTGACGGCTTCGAATACGGTCATCATCATTCGTCACGGTGATTATTTTACGGTTTATTCCAATATCGAGGAAGCCGTCGTGAAACGTGGCGATAATGTGAAGACAAAGCAGAATCTGGGTAAAATCCATACGAACAAGATAGAAGGCAAGACGGAATTGCATTTTGAATTGCTGAAAGAAAAAGACAGGCTGAATCCTGAAAGCTGGCTGGCAAAATAAGAAAAGTGGAAAGTTTGAAAAGTTTTAAAGTGGAAAGTAGGGACGCAATGCTTGCGTCCGAAAGTGGAAAAGTGAAAAGTTTGGAGTTGGGAGGAAGGATTTGGGCACACGTCCGCCCTGAAAGGGCAGTTAAACAAGCAAAGGGCAAAGTGAGCGGTAGCGAGCGACACCCTTTGCGAAATAAAAAGGTAGAAACGCGATTCATCGCGTCTAATGATTGCAGCAAACGGTGTAAATAACGCCCTGAAAGGGCAACTTAAAAATAGCAAAGGGCAAAGTGAGCTTCAGCGAACGGCACCCTTTGCGAAAAAACGAAAAATTATGCGTAAAAAATTGATTATATTGTTTTTAGGTTTGTTGGTATTGATGGCAGGTTGCAAGGCGAAGGAAGTCCCTGGACGCCGTCGTGCGCCAAGGCATTGCAACACATGTACGAAATGGAGTTACGTTCCTCAAAAAAACATCAACTATGAAGCCTGAAGAACTTGAATTGTTGAAGAAGTATTTTCCCGAAGCATCGGTGGAAGGTGTGGCGGCCATGTTTGATGCCCGAAAATTCAGAGTGGAAATCAAATGGCCAAGGTCAACCAAGTTAGGCGATTTCCGTCCACCGCAACGCAAAGGCGACATTTGCCACATTACCTTGAATTGCGATTTGCATCCCTATCAGATGCTGATTACATACGTTCACGAAGTGGCGCATTATGATGTGTATCAGCAATATGGCAGAAAGGCGCAGCCTCACGGCGAGGAATGGAAACGCATCTACAAGGCCTTGATGCAACCTTTCCTGACCACAGAAATTTTCCCCGAAGATGTCCTTCAGCAACTGAACCAGCATTTCCAAAACCTTTCGGCCAGCACTTGCACCGATTTCGACTTGATGAAGGTGCTGAAATCGCACGATGAGCGCAAATCGAACAAAACCCTCGTTGACGATTTGCCTGAAAATGCACGTTTCTTAGCACCCAACGGCATGGTCTTCCGCCGTGGCGAAAAATTGCGCAAGAACTACCGTTGCCATTGCGAAACCAATGGAAAATCGTATTTCGTGAGCGGATTGCTTGAGGTGGAGGTTTTGTGATGCGAAGCTTTTCGCCTTTGTTGTTTGTTGTTGTTTTAGTAATTCAATCCAAAATGCCAAAGTGGGATGATGTTGTCGATCCCATATTCGATGTCGTCTTTCACAACGAAGCCAACTGCGGAAAAAAATCCGCATTTTTAGATATTGTGGATAAATTACATTCTTTTAAATCCCGATAAATGATAGATATGCCATAGATAGACATGATTTTATTACATTGTTTATCAATGATTTAAAAATAGATATTTCAATTTTATGATAGATATGGCCTCTTTGGGGTCTTGACAAAGGTTTTTCCGTTGGGTTTTTCACATAATTTTGCAAGTGAAAAATCGAATAGTGATGAAAGCATTAAAAATTTGGATGTTTTGCCTGGCCTTTTTCGGAATTTTGTCGGTGACGACATCGTGCCGCAACGAAGCGCGTCATTTCGAAAAAGCGTACTCCTTATATAAGGAAGGCAGCGAAAAACGCCATCAGAAGCAGTCGGAGGTGGCCGCCGAATTGTTCAGTCAGGCCTTGTTAGAAATCGGAAAATGCGATGCCGAGAACGAAAATGTGCAGCAGCTGAAAGGAAAAATTGAGGATGATTTGGGTGCCATGTACTGGAAACACGGCCTGATGGATGATGCCTTGGAGATGCACCAAAAGGCTGCGATGCTGTTTCGCGAGGTTCCAGATTCCACCAATTTGGCTGTCGCGTTGCGCAACAGCGGCAGAGTGGCGGCTTTGATGGAAAAAACTGACGAGGCAGAGCATTATTATGACGAAGCGTTGCAAGTGGCCAAGTTGGTCAGAAACGACAGTCTGCTTTACGATATTCAGTTGGAACAAGCACGTGATTTTTACATGAACATTGGCGACTATCAGAAAGCAATCGAAAATGTGAATCAAGTCCTTGAAAAAGGCATTGACACCATCATGTGCCATTTGACTTTGGGTGTCGCCCATTTTTACATGGAAAATGATAGCCTTGCTGCATTGCATCTCCACTATGCCACGCAAAGCGAAAAGGCGGGCATCAGGGTTCCGGCTTATCAAGCCTTATACACCATCGCGCAAGAACAAGGCGACATCGAAAAAGCCCTTGAATATCACGAACTTTTCAGCGAAAACCTGATACAGACCGATAATGAAAACCATTTCGAGCAAGTACAACGCATTAAGGCGGAATACGATTTGCAGGCGCAGAAAAACGAATTGCAAACCGCGCAACGCCTGAAAAACGTCCGTCTTTATCTTTTCATTTCGCTGTTGCTCATTGCCTTGCTGACGGCATTTTTCATTCTTCGGCAGAAAATGCTCAACGACAAGTTAAAGTTGGAGCAAATGAAAAACCAAATGGAACTCGCGCTGAAGAAAAACAAGGTCTATGTCACGGCCTTGGCCTTGTCGGAGCAGGTGACTTCGTCATCATTGGCTTTCAACCTTGATGAACGCGACTGGCAGGATTTCATCGAACTGACCGATTTCGCCTACGGCGATTTCACGAAACGCCTCATGGCGCAATATCCGACCTTGACCGACAGCGACTTGCAGATTTGCTGCCTCACCAAACAAGGTTTCACCAATCAGGTGATTTCCATTTTGTTAGGAATCCAGACGGCTTCGTTTGCACGCCGAAAATCGTACATCAAGCAGGAAAAAATGAATGGTTTGAACGATAATAGGTCATTTGAAGAAATAATCGCAAATATTTGAAAATTAATAATTTAAAACTATTTCCTATGAAAAAAGCATTAGTAATCCTTACAGCAATTGTTTTCACGACCTTGACAATGGTTTGTGGACAGACTCGCGAATTTGCTCCCGTTGGCACCGAATGGTATTTCAATGAGTCTTCTTTTATGGGTAGCGCAACTTCATATTACAGAATGGCTTCCGTCGGTGATACCGTCATAAATGGCCACGAATGTCGGAGAATCACCCAACCTCATTACAGTTCGGACTTGCGTGGTGAGCAATATGTATATAATGAAGGTAGCACTGTTTATTGGTATAATGCTGTCATTGACGATTTTACCATCCTGTATGACTTTAGCCTTGAGGTGGGCGAAGTTTGGACGATTGAAGTGGATTCCTGTAGTTATTATGTTGAAATACTTTCGGTGGAAGAAGTGACTTGGGAAGGGCACACCTATAAAATCCAAAATGTTGTTTCAGATGATTGGGTGTTCTCGGGAAAGATTATTGAGGGCATAGGATATGAATATGGTTTGTTTCCGTCTGGATATGCTTGTCATGGAGAGATTTATGATGGGCCGGCACCTGATTATCTGCGCTGTTATCTTGAGGACGGCGAAATGCTATATCACTCAGGGTCATACGGTTGCGACGAGCTTACCTATTGGGATGGCAGCATAGCCGATGCGTATGATGGCGGCGACGGTTCGGAAGAAAATCCGTATCAGATTGCTAACGCTGCGCAATTGGCATTGCTGGCCAAAGAAACCAACGAGGGTATGGGTGGTGATGCTCACTACATACAGACCAACAACATCAGTCTGAATTCAAATTACCTGTTTCCTGTTAATAATTGGCCGGGCATTGGCAACATCTATGATTATTATTGGATGTATGTGCATTATTTTACAGGCGTTTATGACGGAAATGGCTATTGGATTGACAATATGTGCCAAGGTGTCAACGATTCGATAAGTCAATTGGGAGGACTTTTCGGATTGACGAAAGATGCCGTCATCAAAAACGTTACCTTGAAAAACAGTCATATAAAGAGTAGTTATATTGCAGGCGGTATTATCGGTTGTGCTGGTAACACGCAAATCATCAATTGCCACACTTCAAATGTGAGTATTGAATCATGTACGGTTGGTGGAGGCATCGTAGGTGTGGCAGGCGTGTCGTTTTTGGATTATCTTTATAGTGTCCAAGGGGCAGGCGACTGTTATATAGTTGATTGTTCGGCATCAGGAAGCATTACGAGCTTGAATCATTTGACGGGTTATTACAAGGGAGGAATTGTTGGTGACATAGATGTCTTTTCTGGTGTTGCATTAGTGAAAGACTGTGTGAATCGTTGTGAAATCGAAGCAAACGATGATTTAAATGATGGTGGCATCGTAGGTCATTGTTATAGTCCGGAAAACTTGTCGGAAATCGTAGGCTGTGAAAACTATGGCAGTATTAATGCTCAATCTTTAACTGATGCAAATTATAACGGTGGCATCGCAGGTATGGCATCCGGAAAGTTTCAGATAAAGGATTGCACCAATTACGGTGTTGTGGGAAATGAAGAGATAGGCTATACGGGCGGAATTGTTGGAGGTTGTAGTGCGGAAGTTTGTTTCTGCAACAATTATGGAGACTGCATTGGAGTGTTTGCTGGCGGCATCGTCGGAAAATCATCTGCCAATTCAGTTCACGATTGCTTGAACGAAGGAAATGTTTTGGCAGTTGGTCCTGCTGCAGGCATTGTTGCACAAAACGAGTATGGAGATTTTGTGTATAATTGTACGAATCTTGGCCAGATTGAATCGGAAGCAGTCAGAGAAGGATCTGTTGCCTGTGGCATAACCACTGATGGTTCTGCCATCAATTGCGTCAATCGTGGAAATGTTGTGGCAACAGGAAAGTATGTCATTGCTGGCGGAATCGTAACCACGGGTTCAGCTTACAATTGTTATAATACGGGTGATGTGGCTGGATATCCAAGCGAAGCATGTGATTACATTCTTGTAGGCGGCATCGTAGGGGCAAGTGTACCGGGTGCCGAAATCCGTAATGTTTACAATGCGGGCAATGTGATAGGCGAAGGAAATAGTCATCTTGATTTTTATGGTTTCGGTAACATTTTGGGTTATAGCGATATTGATGATGCCGTGTTGGTCAACTGTTATTGGAAAGATGAAAGCCGTCCCGCACATGGCCGTCCCGAATTTCAGAACATTTTCAACTCGTCGCATTTCAGCCAAGGCGAAACAGATACACAATGGTTGCTCGATACCGCGCAATTTGGCACCAACGATTTGGTCGAGGCCTTGAATTTCGGTCGCGAAAGCCTTGAAAACGACTCGCTTTCCGAATACACTTTCAGCCATTGGATGAGCGATGAAGATTGGGTAAACCACGGGTTGCCGATTTTCGGTACGGCAGAGCCTATCTTCAATTTTGATTTTTCAGAATGGTATTATGAAATCCTGAACGATGACGGCAGCATTACTTTCCAACATCTGGAATATACCGCCGACACCGCCATCAACAGCCGCCGTACAAAAGTCATTATGAGAACCAACACAATGTACGACAAAGGTGTTGAGGTCACGCACGAATACGTTTATGAGGAAAACGGCATCGTATATTGGTGGAACAAGACCTTGAACGAGTTCACCGTGCTTTACAATCTGAATGCCGAAGCTGGCGACGAATGGCAAATCAAGGTCGGCACGGAAACCATAACCGTTCATGTTGACGCCGTGGATGATTACGATTATGAAGGCAGGACTTACAAGATGCTGCAAGTCAGCGACGAAAACGATGTTTTCAGCGGAAACATAGTCTGCGGCATCGGCCACCTGACGAGTTTCTTCCCCGAAAGACTGATGAGCAAATCGGGCAACTACCGCGTGGAAGGTATGCGCTGTTATTGGAAAGACGGCGAACTGGTCTTCAAATACGGCGATATGGATTGCGATGAAATTTACATTGATTTACATGGAATAGAGGAATCTGACAATCAGACATTCCGCGTTTATCCGAATCCGGCCAAAGGCTTCATCACCATCGAAACGGAAGAAGAAAACGCCGTTTATGAAATCGTGAACATCATGGGACAAACCGTCCTTTCAGGCTCGCTGAACGGTGCTAAACAAGTCAATGTATCAGAACTTTCCGATGGCATGTATTTCATTAAGGTTGGCCAGAAAACGGTGAAATTTGTGGTTGGGAAGTAGTTTTAAGAAACTGTTCAAAAATAAACTGCATTATAAACAGACATACGGCAGCGGGGATTCGAATTGCCTCGAATTCCCGCTTCTTCGTGACCTTGATGCCTCGTTTTCAATAAGTGACCTAATTTTGCTCACCTACAGAAGCGAGGCGTCTGAGCTTTTTGCTTTGTGAAAAAAATGTACCGTTATTCCAGAAAATGTGTACCTTTGTTCGCTGGTTAAATGAGACAATTTTACTTTTTGGACGGGGAAAAAAGATAACCATTTATCCATTCGAATGGGAAAGAAGGGAATTCTCATCCTCCAGTACTGATAGAATCAATGGCTGAGTTCCGCCCGCAAAAGTTGTAATTGTCTCTTGGATTTAGGAATCAAAAAGTAAATACAATGAGCAATAAAATTAGACTTTTGACAAATGCCATTGCGTTGTTTGTCAGTGTGTTAATGATTTCTTTTCTGTCATCTTGCGGTGACAAAAACAAATCAAATGTAATTGTCGAACAGATTAAGCCCGTGCCGGAAGCGGTTTTGCCGTTTTTGGACAGCTACACTTCAGGCGTAATCGCTGAGGGGGAGCCGATTAAGGTGTGTTTCAAGAATGTCGACGACTTGAAACTGAAATACGGCGAGACATTGCCGCCGAAATTGTTTTCGTTTACGCCTGAACTGAAGGGCAATGCCGTATGGCTCGACGAGCGCACCATTGGCTTTGAGTACGATAAAATCAGCGACAAGCAGCCTTACGTCGGCGTTTTCAGAATTGCCGAACTCATTGACGTGCCGTCCGACATGATTTTGGAATTCGGTTTCGGACTCCGTCATCAGAACATCAGCCTGATTTCGGTCGTGCCGGTCTGCAATTCAAGCGAAAAAATGGATTATCAGTTGCGCATCGCTTTCTCAAATCCTGTTGATTCCGAGCTCGCTTTGTCGGTTTTCGATAAGGATTTTGTGAAACGGTATAATCCAATCGTGACCAATGTTGGAAACAATGTTTTTGACATTGAAATTGCTGATATTGAGCGTGGTAATAAGGAATCAAAGATTGAACTCGTGTTGGATGGAAAGGATTTGGATTGTGATGCGAAAATCGTCCGTGAACTCGTGATTTATGCTCAAAATGATTTCTCGCCGATTCAGTTTGATGTTGACAAAGGCGAAAGTCATGCGACTTTGTATTTCTCGCAGCCTTTGAAGGAACCCCAGAACTTGGACGGCTTCATTTTCTTTGATCCGGAAATTGCTTATCGTGCTGACATTAAAGGGAATAAGGTTGATTTCTTCTTCGATAAGACCAGCCTTTACAGTTATCAGTTGGAGAATATGGAAATGACGGTTGAGAGCGGTATCCGTTCTGCCGACAATGAGGTGCTTCAGAAAGGCGCTTCCTACAAATTCGATTTGACCGAAAACAAGCCTCAGGTCCGTTGGACTTGCGAGGGCAACATTATCCCGAATGTGAACGATGCCACGGTTTATTTTGATGCCATTTGCCTGAATTCCGTGACCTTGCGCATCATCAGAATTTACGATGATAATGTGCTTTCATTCTTGCAAGACAATGAGTTGGATGAGACTTACGGTGTGCGCAAGGCGGGCCGCTTGGAAAAGAAAGTCCGTTTGGAAGTTGAGAATCCGAATCCGACGCAGTGGAAGACTTTCCCGATTGTGTTGTCAAATTATATTGATGTCAAGCCTGGCGATATGTATCAGTTGAGCATCGATTTTGGTCCGCAGGATTATGCTTTCGCAAGCGATGAAATGAAGAAGGCTTCGATGGAAAACCAAATGCGTGAACAGAATTATTGGGATGGAAACGGCTATGATTACAAGGAATACAATTATGATGGCGATTGGGATGACCCCAATGGATTCTGCTATTATAATGACGTCGAGCAAAAAAAGAATATCGTGATTTCAAACCTCGCTGTGACTGCCAAGATGAGCCGTAATGACTTGGTAGATGTGTTCGTTTATCAGATTTCTGATGCGAAACCTGCAAACGGTGCCAAGGTGACTGCCTACAATTTCCAGCGTCAGGAATTGGCTTCGGCTACTGCTGATGCCACGGGCTTTGCCCAATTGCAGTGTGCCAATCGTCCTGCTTTCGTGGTTGCAAAAGGCAACGACGGCAGCAAGTCGGTCATCAAGACGACTGATGGCAATGCGCTGTCATACAGCAAGTTTGATATTGGCGGCGAAGCCGTTGAAAAAGGTGTGGCTGGCTTTGCCTACACCAATCGTGGCGTTTGGCGTCCGGGCGATGAACTGCAAATCAACTTGATGCTGAGCGATTTCGACAATGCCATTCCTGAAAAATATCCTGTCGTGATGGAAGTCTACGATGCCTCATCGCGACTCTATACCAAGCAAACCAAATCGAATGCCATTGGCGGCATCTATTGTTTCAATGTCCCGACCAATCCGTCGGATGAAACGGGTCTTTGGACGGCAAAATTCAAGATTGGCACAAGTGTCATCACCAAGATGTTGCGTGTCGAGACCGTGAAACCGAACCGCTTGGAAATCAATCTGAATCTCCCGGAAGTGATCAGCATCAATCATCCAGACCGTGTGACTTTAAACTCAAAATGGTTGAATGGATTGAAAGCCAATGGTTTGAAGGCTGAAATTGACGCCAAGGTGCGCAAGGGCGAGACGAATTTCAAGAACTTCGCAGAATATACTTTCGTTGATGAAACCAACGAATTTTCGCCAGAGGAAATCTCGGTTTACAGCGGTCCGCTGAATGGCGAAGGCAATGCAAACATTGGCTTTGCACCTTTCAAGGAATTGTCTGCATCGCAAATGCTGAACGCCACTTTCACCACAAAGGTCTTTGAACAAAGCGGCGATTTCAGCATCACTTCAACGGCTGCAAAACTTTCACCTTGTGAGAGTTATGTCGGCGTTGAATTGCCAGCCACACAATCGAAATACGGCAGTTTCTACGACACGGGCAAGGATTGGAAATTCAATATTGCCGTCGTGAAGGAAAGCGGCGTTTTGAGCGAGGCGACAACGACTTTGGAATATGCCCTTTACAAATTAGATTCCTATTGGTGGTGGTCGAGCGAGGACAGCTATTCCTTGCAGCGTTATGCCAGCGGCACTTACAAGCGCCCTGTTGAAAACGGCACGCTCTCGTGCAATGGCAAGACTTCGGTGACTTTCAACATTTCTGATGACAATTGGGGCAATTATCTGTTTGTCGTTGAAGATCAGCAGAGTGGAAACCGTTTCGCCAAGGTCGTTTGCTTCGATTGGAGTTCAACTTACATGCATGCCTCGTCCGCATCAGGCGCGCCCGTCCAGCTTGCGATGAAGGCCACGGCCGAAAGTTACAATGTGGGTGAAAACATCGTGGTGACATTCCCGGCCAACGAAACGGCAAAGGCCATGGTGACTGTCGAAGCCAACGATAAGGTGCTGCAACACTTCTATTTGGACAAACTCGGTTCGGAAGGCAAGTTCGAAATCAAGGCCACCGAAGAAATGATTCCGAATGTCTATGTTTATGTGGCGTTGCTTCAACCTCACGATGCCGCCAACGATATGCCAATCCGTATGTATGGCGTGATTCCTGTAAAGGTCGAAAACAAGGCTTTGGAATTGAAGCCTGTGGTGAATGTCCCTGCTGAATCCAATACGGGTAAAAAGTTGGAAATCAAGGTCTCGGAGACCAATGGCAAGGCTATGGCCTACACGCTGGCTGTCGTTGACGAAGGTATCCTTGGCCTGACCAATTTCTCGACGCCTGACCCATACCGCTATTTCAACAGCAAGCAGGCTTTGAGCGTCCGCACTTGGGACAATTACGCTTCGGTTATCGATGCGTTCAGCGGTGAACTCGGTTCGGTATATGCCATCGGCGGTGACGGCATCATCAACCAGGAAATCACTTTGGATAACCGTTTCAAGGCTTACGCCGTGACTTTGGGACCTTTCGAACTGAAAGCCGGCAGTACGAATACGCACGAATTTGAAGTGCCGCAATGCTCTGGCGCTTTGCGCTTTATGGTGGTTGCAAAGAGTGACGAAAAGTCGTTTGGTTCAGCTGGAAAGCAGATGAAGGTCATCGACCCGATTACGCTTTATCCAGCTGCTCCGCGTGTCGCTGCTCCTGGCGATGAACTGACGTTGAAGGTTCAGGTGCTTTCGCCAATCAGCAAGGGCAAGACCTTGAATGTGAAGACCGACAATCAGAATCTGACCGCTATTGGCACCTTGCCGATCACGGTCAGCATTGACGGTAACGGCGAAGGCATGATTGCCATGAAGGTAAAAGTGAATGAAGTTGCTGGCAATGCCGTGATGAAAGTCATCGTTTCGGGTTCGGGCTTTGAAGCTGAAAGCAAGACGGAAATCCCAGTCCGTATGCCATACGCCGAAAAACGCAATGTCATCACTAAGGAAATCCCTGCCAATCAATCGGTTTCGGTTCCGTTCGACTTGAAAGGCATGTCTGGCACGCAAAGCGGAAACATTACGGTTTCATCCTTGATTCCAGTCGATTTGTTTGGCCGTCTCGATTTCCTGAATTCTTATCCTCACGGTTGCCTCGAACAAGTCACTTCAAAGGCATTCCCGCAACTCTATCTGAATTATTTCGTGCAGCAGGATGATGCCGCAGTGGAGAAGATGAAGAACCATATCAATGGCATTATCGCCGATTTGCGTTCCTATCAGAAATCGGACAACTCGATGACCAACTGGAAAGGCGGCAATTACACTGAACCTTGGACAGAAATCTATGCTTTGCATTTCTTAGTCGAAGCGCAGAAACAAGGTTTCGATGTGCCGTCCTATTTCATCGATGGCTTGAAGAAATATCAGGCTGACAAGGCAAAGCAGTGGCGCAACAATCCTGACTTCCCGCAAGGCGAGACCATTCAGGCTTACCGTCTGTTTGTCCTGGCTTTGGCCGGCGCTCCTGAAACCGGTGCCATGAACCGCTTTAAGGAATTGGAACTGAATTATCCTTTGACCAAGTCGTTGGCTGCTGCCGCTTTCGCACAAATCGGCAAGAAAAACATTGCACAAGGCATGTTGCCGGTGGCAAACGATGGAGCGACCTCTGATTACAAGACTTCGTTTGGCTCGCAAGCCCGTGATTTGGCTTTCACCATCTACACGCAGATGCTTTGTGGCATTGACCAGCAGACCATTCAAAACAATGTCAATGAGCTTTGCGGAATGTTGAACAGCAACAATTGGTTGGACACCCAGTCGACTGCATTCGCCATCTTCGTTTTGGGCAAGTATGCCGAAATGAATGACTTGAACAATTCCAACCTTTCGGCTACGCTCAGCATCAACGGCAGCGAAAAGACCTTGAACGGCAACATGAGCGCCATTGGCTGTGAATTTGTCCCGGCTATCGGAAATAATAAGGTGGAAATCAGGAACAACAGCGACCAGAAAATCATTGCCAACATCTTCACAAAGGCAACTGTTGCCGAGTACGAGACTCAGGAATCGGGCAATTATATCAATATGAAGGTGAACTATTGCGATAAGAATGGCGCAACACTCAATCCAAGCAACCTTGCTATGGGCACTGATTTCATGGTGAAGATGACCGTCGAGAATCCAAGCAATTACAGCGTCACGGAATTGGCTTTGTCATATTATTTGTCGGCAGGCTGGGAAATCGTCAACGAGCGTCTGACGGGTGCTGATTCCGAGAACCAAGGTGCCAAGCACATTGACATTCGTGACGACCGCGCTTACTTCTATTTCGACCTGATGCCGAATACAAAGCAGACTTTCACCTTGAAACTGAATGCCACCTACGAAGGCAATTACATGATTCCGGCCGTCCGTTGCGAAGACATGTACAGCGACCAGATTTACTACGTAGTTCCTGCAAGGGAAACCGTGGTGAAATAAGGTTTCCGACATAACCTGAAAACAAAAATGTCCATAAGCGTCAATCCTGCTTATGGACATTTTTTATATAAGGTGTAAAATCGTTCTTTATCCAATCACCCAATCTTCCACCGTCCGTGTTGTTGAAGAGAAGCTGATGCCCATCTTGACGACAGGTTTTCCTTCGGCCTGATAAGGAATCATATAGCCTTTTTCGTCGATTTGGTGCAGGGCTTCGGCGGCGGGACGGTCCAACTTGATTTCAATGACATAAACAATGTCGTTCATGTGAATCACTACGTCAGTTCTGCCAAGTGTGGTTTTGACTTGCGTGAAAGTGCGGCAGTTAATCATGGAAAAGACAACGTAAGAAAGCACTTCATAATAGGCTTCGTAAGTCGTAAGTTTTTCCAAAATTGCATTGCCATGGTCATGGTAAGGTATGGAAGCAAAAAACGCTTTCATGGTCGCCATGAATTTCTCGATGTCGTGATAGATGAGCGAAGCATAAAGCATCCCTGCAAATCCTTGTGAGTCATATCCTTTGATGTTCAGTACGGTCTGTAGGAAACAATCGAGGAATCCCGTCTTGACTTCGGCATTCGGATAATCGAGAATGTAGGTTTGGCTGTAGAAGTCGTAGCCTTTTATCGTCAGGTATCCGCTTTGGTAAAGCAGAGGCAGGGCTGAAGTCATGGCCTCGGTGGGAATGTCGAACTGGTTTGATGTGACCTGTAGTTGCGAGAGACTCAGGACATCGGTGCCAAACCGCTTGACGTGTTCGAAGAGGAAAGTCGGCGTGCCGCTTTGGAACCAGTATGATTCTACTTTTTTGTTTTTGAAAGCGTTAGTCAGACTGAAAGGGTTGTAGATGTCGGGTGAAGACTCGCTGAAATGATAACCGTCGTACTGCTGCTTCAAGAAAACAGCTGTGTCTTCCGTGGTGCGGTGGTTGAATTTCGCCAGTTCGGCAATGTCGGAGGCGAAAGTCTCTTCCATTTCCTCTTTCGTGATGCCACAGATGGCGGCATATTGTGGGAGCATTGAGATGTTGGTCAGGTTGTTGATGGAGGAGAAAATGGAGAGTTGCGAGAACTTGGTGATGCCAGTGATGAAGACGAACTGCTCATCGGCATCGCAGATTTTCAGCACCTGATAGAATTCCTGCAAGGTGCGTCGCACATCGGCCTGCATGTCGTCGTAGAGATGCTCCAAAAGCGGCGAGTCATATTCGTCGATGATGACGACTGCCTTGAGGCCTGTCATTTCATGCGCCTTTTCGATTAAGGATTTCAAGCGGGTTCCAGGTGTCTTGGAATCACTTCCCGCCCCGTATTTTCGTTCGTATTTCGCCACCTGATACATCAATTCGTCGACGATTTCGTCGGTGTTCCTTTTGTATTTGCAGGCACTAATATCGAAACGGAACACCGGATATTGTTTCCAGTCCTTTTCCAATTGCTCGATTTTCAGGCCTTCAAACAGGTCTTTCCTCCCTTGGAAATAATACTGCAAGGTGCTGCAAAGCAAGGTCTTGCCGAATCTTCTTGGGCGGCTGAGGAAAATGAATTGCGATTCTTTCGTCAGCTGGTAGATTAGGTCGGTTTTGTCAATGTAAATACGGTTGTCTTCCCTGATTCTTTCAAAGTCGGAGATGCCAGCCGTGTAGAGTCTCATTTCTTCCATAGTTCGGTCATTTTCAAGCGGCAAAGTTAATAAATAATGTTTTTATCCGCCATTTTGTTTCTGAATTTGCGTAGTTTTGCATTTGTATATGAAGAAATTTTTCCGCAAACATAAGAAGTTGACAATCATTTTATCAGCATTATTTTTGCTGTTGGTCATTTTTGTTTGTATTCCTGTTCCGCGTTTCGACGAGCCTTATTCAACGGTGCTGACGGCAAGAGATGGTGAATTGCTCGGCGCAAAAATCGCTGAAGATGGTCAATGGCGTTTTCCTGCAAGCGATTGTTATTCAAAGAAATATGTGGCTTGCCTTTTGGAATACGAAGACCAACAGTTTTTCCGTCATCCGGGTTTCAATCCAGTTTCTTTTGTGGAGGCGTTGGTGCAAAACCTCAAGGCAGGCGAGGTGGTGCGTGGCGGCAGTACGGTCTCGATGCAGGTGGTGCGCATGGCACGCCACAACAAGCCGAGAACCTATTGGGAGAAAATGATCGAGGTGGTGCTTGCCATGCGGCTTGAGTTTCATTATTCCAAAACGGAAATCCTGAATCTTTATGCCGCTCATGCGCCTTTTGGCGGCAATGTGGTTGGCATCGATGCGGCGGCTTGGCGTTATTTTCACACCACACCCGACGACTTATCATGGGGCGAGGCGGCCACTTTGGCGGTGCTGCCCAACTCGCCGGCTTTGATACATCCTGGCCGCTCACGCGATAAGCTGGAACAGAAACGTGATGAGTTGCTGCAACGGATGCCACAGTCAAAAGTACATGCTCCCCATCGTTTTGACCTGCCACACCTTTCTGACGAAGATGCCGAACTGGCGCAAATGGAAAACATTCCTGACCGTCCGTATGAAATGCCGATGCTGGCTTATCATTATCTTTCGGATGCCGAACGGCAGCACAAAGGCGAACATGTCAGCTCCACGATTCGCTATGATTTGCAGGTCGCCATTATGGAAATCATGAAACGGCATTATGAAATGAACACGCTGAATCAGATTGAGAATGCGGCGGTTTTTGTGTACGACTATCTCGATGAGGAAATTATGGCTTATTTGGGCAACAATATGGATGCCAACGATGCCGCCATGGTAGATATGGTCAAGGCGCAACGCTCCACGGGAAGCATTTTGAAGCCATTCCTTTTTGCCGCCATGCTCGATGATGGCTCTTTGTCGACCGAAATGGTTCTGCCCGATGTGCCGATGAGTCTTTCGGGCTTCACACCGAAAAACTATTCCGGCGAATATTGGGGTGCGGTTTCGGCGCGTGAGGCCTTGCAAAATTCTTTGAATGCACCATTCGTCTATCTCTTGCGCGAATATGGTCAGCCGCGTTTCCATGCTTTGCTGAAAGAACTGCAAATCTCTGGCATTGTGTTTGATGCTGAGCATTACGGCCTTTCGCTGATTGTAGGTGGAGCAGAAGCTTCGCTTTACGATTTGGTGAAAGCCTACGGCAGAATGGGACGGAAACTGGCCAACGAGGTGAATGAGAACTTCTTGCTCCCTGAGCCTGTCGAAGGGAGAAACAATGATAATGTTCCATTTTCAGCAGAAGCCATAGCCGAGACTTTCGATGTGATGACGGGCTTGGCGCGTCCGAGCGACCAGATAGGGTGGGGTGGCTTCTCATCCTCAAAGCGTGTGGCTTGGAAGACGGGGACGAGTTTCGGTTTCCGCGATGCTTGGGCTGTCGGCTTGACCGACAGATATGTCATCGGCGTCTGGGTGGGCAATTCCGAAGGCGAAGGCCGTCCCGGACTGACGGGCGTAGGTTCAGCGGCTCCAATCCTTTTCGATGTGGTCGGGAAACTCGATGGCAGCTACACTTATCCGGCTACCACGTCACGCGGCATTGATATGGAAGTCTGTGCCGAGTCGGGTTATCCGAAATCGGATGTGTGCCAGCATGTCGATACCATTCGGGTGCCGAATGTGGAAAACAAAATGGGCGTGTGCCCGTATCATAAGAAGGTGTTTTTGGATGCTACCCGACAGTTTCAGGTGCGGCCCGACTGTTATCCCGTTGACCAGAAATGTTATGATGTGTTCTTCGTCTTGCCGCCTGTCATGGAGTGGTTCTACAAGCGTCATTCGCCCATGTATCATCCTTTGCCGGCTTTCTATCCGGGTTGCGGGCCAAGCCGTCCCGACGATGTGATGGCCTTCGTCTATCCGAAATCAGATGCCAAGGTGACCATTCCGATAGGCATAAAAGGCGACCGCCAGCAGGTGATTTTCGAAATCGCGCACCGCAATCCGCAAAAGACGGTCTTCTGGTCGCTGAACGACAAATTCATTGGCGAGACGCGCCTCAACCATCAGATGCCAATCGATGTTGAAAAAGGCACTTACGAACTCCGCTGCGTCGATGAAGACGGCGTGGAACTATATCGGAAACTGGTGGTGATGTGAGGCATTTTTTTTCTGTCAAGGTTCGAAAAATGTGATGATTTTATGTTTTTATGGTTTGGAAAATGTGATAAATTGCTATTTTTGCGGTTTGAAAAATGTGATAATCATCATGTATAGGACTGTAATAGAAAAACTTAAAGAGTGGAAAGATAAAAAAGACAGGCTTCCCATCATTTTGCTTGGTGCGAGACAAGTCGGAAAGACATGGCTGATGAAAGAATTTGGCCGTTCCTGTTTTGCAGATGTCTGTTATGTGAACTTTGAAGAGCCTGGTGATTTGCGGGATTTGTTTGAAGGCAACATCAATGTTGACCGAATCATCGAATATTTGGGAATTTTGCATGGTAAAAAAATCGAGAAACAGACGACCTTGTTGATTTTCGATGAAGTCCAGCAAGTGCCCCGGGCCTTGACTTCGTTGAAATATTTTGCAGAAAACGCCCCTGAATATGCACTGTGTTGTGCCGGGTCGTTGTTAGGCGTTACGCTTCATAGCGGGACTTCTTTCCCTGTCGGGAAGGTCGAATTTCTGCAAGTTTCGCCAATGTCGTTTTGCGAGTTTCTGCTTGCAAATGGCGAGGATTCGTTGGTGGAATACCTGATGAAACATTATGAAGATTCTATCCCTGAAATCTTGGCAGAAAAGTTACAAGACTATCTGAAGAAGTATTTCATTGTCGGAGGAATGCCGCAAGCTGTAAGTGCATGGGTGCAAAATGGCGATTTTGAGGTGGTTAGAAAAATACAATTGCAAATATTGGAGTCCTATAAAAACGATTTTTCCAAGCATGCTCCTAACAACATGGTCCCGAAGATTCATCATGTGTGGAATTCCATTCCAAGCCAGCTGGCGAAGGCCAACAAAAAATTCATTTATGGCGTGGCAAAGCAGGGCGCACGGGCCAGGGAGTATGAAGATGCTTTGCTGTGGTTGAAAGATAGTGGAGTCATTCGGCATGTGGGGCTTGTTGAAGGTGGCCGTCTGCCTTTGAAAGCTTACGAGGATTTGAAATCATTCAAGATTTATCATTTGGATTTAGGCCTTCTTTGCGCTATGTGCGAGATTGCGCCTTCGGTGATACTCAATAAGACGAATATTTTTTCTGAATTCAATGGCAGCCTTACGGAACAGTTTGTGTTGCAGGAACTTCAGAATTCGGGAATAGCACAGAGCATCTATTATTGGTCGGAAGGTGACACTTCGGAGGTCGATTTTCTGTTTTCGTATGGGGCCAATGTCATCCCTGTCGAAGCGAAAGCAGGGTTGAATGTTCACGCCCAAAGTCTGAAGGTGTTTATGAAAAAATACGATCCTCAAATAGCCGTCAGGACTTCTTTGCAGCCTTTCAGAAAGGATGGCTCCTTGCTGAATTTGCCTTTATATGAATTGTGGCTTTTGCCTGATATTCTGAAGCATTGAAGAAGGCACTTACGAACTCCGTTGCGTCGATGAAGACGGCGTGGAACTGTATCGGAAACTGGTGGTGATGTGAGGCATTTTCCTGTCA
This sequence comes from Candidatus Limimorpha sp., assembly GCF_056203535.1. Lineage (NCBI taxonomy): Bacteria > Pseudomonadati > Bacteroidota > Bacteroidia > Bacteroidales > Candidatus Limimorpha > Candidatus Limimorpha sp. Next base: position 25,315 of record NZ_JBADWU010000092.1, read on the forward strand.
AGGTTTGGAAAACGTGATGATTTATTGTTTTGTGGCTTTGGAATTTTTTTCATCTCATTGTCACAAAACAGCCTTTTCATTCGTCTTATAGATATAGGTTTAATCTTTTTTACAAAATCAAATCGTATGAAAAGGAAGAAAACATTTTTACTTATTGGTCTGTTAATCATTGTGATTTCCATGCTTGCTCAAAAGCCTATTTTCTTGGACGATACCATCGGCATTGGCAAGAGTATATGCACGGTTCGCTATTCGGTCAGCATCGTTGATGATATTGATAATCTGGAGAAAAAGAACACCGATTTTCTTGTGCTGGAAATAGGCCTGGGACTTTCAAGATGCCACAATTATAATCTGTTTTTGTATGATTCCTGCTATACCGTATGTATGAAACAGGGGAGAAATAGTTATCCAAGTCCAAAAGGTGTTTGTTTTCCAGAGGAAATATTGAAACGCTTTCAGACATCAGAACTGACAGTCCATCATAGAATGCCGGATAAATCCATCTATCAGTATGAGGAGGAGATTCCAAATTGGCAATGGCATTTGTTCGATGAAACCATTGAAATTTTGGACTATCCATGCAAAAAGGCGACTTGTTTTTTCAGAGGCCGTTTGTGGATGGCTTGGTTCACCGAGCGGATACCCTTGAATGACGGCCCTTGGAAGTTTTGCGGTTTGCCAGGACTCATTCTCAAGGTTGAAGATGAAAAAGGGCACTATTCTTTCACATGCGAGAGCGTGGAAAACGCCACGGATGTGCCAATTGTCACCTATGATAAGTTTTACTACACTCCAATAACGAGAGAACAAATGTATCGGGAACTGAAGCATATTTACGCAGACTGGTATGCCTATTTGCGTATGCTCAATGGTGGGCGAGTGATAGCAGCAAAACGAGGAGAAAACGGAAAAGTGACATTCGAGGAAGTGCCGCCTGATGTAAAAAAAATGATTCCTTATAATCCTATTGAGTTGGAGTAAACCATGTATACTTTTCTTACTGCAAAACAAATCAAATCTGCATTATCCAACACTCCGCAAATTACTTTTGAGGTTACAGATGCATGTAATTTGTGTTGTGAGTATTGCGCCTTTGGCAAACTGTATTCCGACTATGATAAGCGGGAGAATAAAATGCTATCTGTGCAAGCCGCTAAATGCTTTATCGACTATATGGCTGCACTTTGGACTTCGCCCGAAAATCATTCGATGCACAATAATATATATTGGTTTCTATGGCGGTGAGCCTTTACTCAATATGCATTTTATTAGGGAGATTGTTAACTATCTGAAATTGGGGTCTTATGCCAAGCATTTTTCCTATAATATGACCACCAACGCTTTGCTGCTCGATCGTTATATGGATTTCCTAGTTAATAATGATTTTAGTTTGCTCATCAGTTTAGACGGCGATGCCGAAAACGATTCTTATCGCGTTAAGGCCGACGGCAACCGACTTAGCACGGTGCGCCATGCCGATTGCATAGTGGTGCTGCATGAAGGTAAGATTGTGGAAAGTGGAACGCACGAAGAACTAACAGCCTTGCAGGGGCGATATTACACTTTGGTAAAAGATCAACTGGAATTAGGGATGTAGCCATGGACTGGAAAGAATCTGATTCACGGAAAAGTCCCACGGTGAGAGAAATCGTAGGCCAAATTCCACCTATGCTGGTCCGTTACGGAATCGCGGTAATCGTAGGAAACTTAATGCTGACTTTCCTTGTCTTTGCCGCATTGCCCTATTGCCCACGGCTTTCTGTCATGGCCAAGCAAACGTTTAGCACCGATTCCCTGCAAGTCGTGTCGGCAGTTGTCCCAAGCGAGTTGTATAACACTTTTCCAGCGGCTTTTTCCGAGGTCGGAATCAATCGGCAAAAAGACGTTTTGCGGCTTCTTCGAGCCACAGAAATCGGGAACGATGATGACGGCAATCCTATCACCCTCATTGAATTGGAAGGAAAAAATAACAACCAGAACCACGATTCCACCATTATGGTCTTCCATTTGAAGAAAGTGCCGTTATTGTCGTGGATGTTAGGGAAAAACTGTTTTGAAAAATATGACAAAAACGCTAATAATCAATAATCTCGCGCTGTGAAAAGTACATTTGTTTTCGTCATCCTTTTTGCGCTATGCACCTTTGATGTGATGTCGCAAACTATCCTCACAGGCCATGTGATTAATGACAAGAAAGAGCCTGTCTTCAACGCTTCGGTCGTGCTGATGCGCATGAACGACAGCTTGACCCTGAACTACACCTTCACCGACGACAAGGGATACTACAAGCTCATCACCGAAAACAAAGAGGATCAATGGCTTCTCACCATTTATGGCTTCAACATCGACCGACAGACGAAAATGATTGAAAAAAAATCTCAAATCGTCGATTTTAATGTAACTGAGCGGGCTATTCAAATTCGCGAGGTGAGCGTGAAATCGGAAAAGATTTGGGGCAATGAAGACACCATCAATTATGTCGTTGATGCTTTCCGCGACACGACCGACATTGTCATTGCCGATGTGCTCAAAAAGATGCCCGGCGTTGAGGTGAAGGACGATGGCAAGGTGGAATACAAAGGCAAGGCGATTTCAAAGTTCTACATTGAGAACATGGATATGCTGCAAGACCGTTACAACCTTGCTACGACCAGCATGGCCGCCGAAGATGTCGCCACAGTGCAGGTGATGCAGAACCATCAGCCCGTCCGAGCACTCAAGGACATTCAGTTTTCCGACGATGTGGCCATCAACATCAAGTTCAAGGAAGACGCCAAAGGCACTTTTGATCTGATGGCTGACTTAGGGGTTGGCTACGATGAAAAACCGCTTTATGATGGTGCCTTGACGGGAATGTCTATCGAGAAGAAACGCCAGTTTCTCAGCACTTTGAAAACCAACAATGCAGGTCATGATTTGTGTGATGGACAGAATGTCAGTCTTCGGCCTTGGGCTTCCATCGTCAAGCCGTCATCGCCCAAAATAAGCGTGGCACGCAGCACTTTCAACCATTCGGCAGGTCTCACGCTGAACACCATCCGAAAATTGCAAAACGATGCCGACTTGTCGTTCAGCCTTTTAGGTGCTGGCGACAAAAATACGAAGCGTAGCTATGCCCGCACCGTGTATTTCGTTCCCGATGTCGACACTTTGAGTCTTTCTGAAAGTATGGCTTCCATTGAAAAGAATGCCGATTACGAAGGCAGCATGACTTATCACCTGAATCGAGACAATAACTATCTCAATTTCAAAATGCTTGTGGCTGGAGATTTTGTCAACGATTCGTGCGATATAACCGACTTTGAGACGCTTCGGCAAGGCGAAAAGCACAATGCTGTCAATGGCAGTGCCACGCTTTGCTGGATTCGGCGCGACAGCAGCGAGGATGGGCGAGGCTTTGAACTCAACTCGCGGAATTCGTTTGGCTATCTGCCTTACGCATCAGCCGCCAGTCCTGGCACATTCGCACAATCGTTGAACGGAGGCATCGGCTATGTTGAAATGCATCAGGCCATCAATTTGCTGTCGTGGCAGACTTCCAACTCGTTGCGTTTCCTGACCAACAAAATCTGGAAACTGATTCGCATTATGCCGTTTTTCCACTTTTCTGCCGAAGGTCAGCATCTCAACAGTGATTTGTCGGGCTTGTCGAATGATGGCAATTGGTTTGCTTTCAGTGATTTGCAATCGAAAAACGATATTCGATGGCTGCAATTGAAGCCCTATTTGGGCTTGGATTTCACATACGACCGTCGCCGTGTCCGTTTCGATTTTACGATTCCCGTTCAGTTGAGTATCACTTCTATTCTTGATGAAATCAATTCGGACAACAGTTTTTCAAAGGTCAAGCCATATTTTTTGCCGTCGCTTCATTTCAAGTATAAACTTTCCCACAGTTTCGATATGACGCTTTCAAGTTTTGTCTTCAATTCTACACCAAGCCTAAAAAACCTTTACACCGGATACATATTGCAGAATTACAGGACTTTGACTTGTTACGAGAGTCGTTTGGCCGACACTTGGGGAAACAGATCTTCGCTGAAACTTTCCTACAACAATGTGCTGAAATTCCTGTTTGGAGAGTTCTCTGCCGATTATAATATCTATCGCGATAAGGTGATGTATGCGCAGAATTTCGAAGATGACTGCATCGTCATTCACAGCGTTGAGCAACCTGCCACGGGAAGTTACCTGTCGTTTTCGGCTTACATGGGAAAAGGTTTCAACTGGAAACGTCTCAATGTCAATGCCAAAGTGTCGTATGGATTGGGCAAGACGCCGCAACTTGTGCAAGACATAGTTACCACCTATTCCAACAGCGGTTGGAATGCCAACCTGACGGCAAGCCTTAATGTTACCGAAAACCTGTTTTTCTCCAACAAATGCAGTTGGAGCCGGATGATTTCAACGCCCGAAGGAAACGTTTCTCAACCTAACCCAATCATCAGCCTGTTCGATAATGCCAACCTGAATTTCGTCTTGCCCTTCGGCTTGACCATTGGCACTGCCGCCGAATTTTACCATACTTCCATTGAGGGGCAGGTGAGGAATTTCGTCCTATGGGATTGCAGCATGAGCTACACCTATAAAAATGTGAAATTCACCTTGAATTGCGATAATCTTCTTAATACTGAGAACTTTGTCTATTCCTATTATTCTGGCATTTACAGTTACTATTCGTCATATTTCATCCGCCCACGTGCTTTTGTTTTGAAAGTCAGGTTTAAGGTGTGTTGAGTGGCAAGGAATTTGTGTTCCATCGGCCTGTAATAGGCAATGGAAAAACAAAATGTGTTTGAAATAGTGAATGCTGTTTACAGGCTTTCTATTTCCTGCAAGGATAGCTTAGTGAATTTCGAAATCATTTCAGCCGACATGCCGTTAGCTTTCATTGCTTGTGCAATTTCGCGTTGGCTTTCAGCCCTTCCTTCCGCTCTTCCTTCAATCTTTCCTTCGGCTTTGCCCTCCGCTCTACCTTCTTTCATAGCGGTGCTAATCACGTCATTCTGAATCATAACAGCGTTGATGTGCTCGTCGTATGCGAGTTTGTCGCTTTTCGACATCGACATGTATTCCAGTTTGCGCTTCACTTCCTGCAAACCTGGTGCAGTGGTGTTTTCATCAATTTCTCCATCTTTCAGGTATCTTATCCATTCATCCAGATGGTTCTCTGCTAGTTTGTTGAAAGCGTTAACGCGAATGAGGTAGTATTCAGGAAACACTTCTTCAGGCGATTTCATTTGGATGGCATTCTTTTCTTTTGAAGTGATTTGCAAGGTGTCGTTCTTGGTCACACCACGGAAGACGGTTTGGCCACGATAGACATAATCCTCGCCTTTGCCGAGGTCGAAATACAGAATGCTTATCGAATACACTTTCTTGACTTGGTCGTATTTGTTGCCCAATTGAATATGCTCGGTGATGGCTTTGGCGACGCCATAGAGGATACGCTCCAAATAGTACAGTTCGCGTGTCAGCTGGATTTCGACGAGAATGATTTCATCCTTGCTGTTTTTTGCCTTGATGTCGACGCGGTTGAATTTGTCGGTTGGGTCTTCTTGATTGCTTTCACTCTCCAGCAATTCAATGATATGGACAGGCTCGTTGAGAAGCACTGTCACAAGTCCTTCAAGGATGCAGAAGTTCGATTTGTCGCGGAGTATTTTTTTCGCAGCCCAGTCGAAACGGATGTATTTGTCGTGTGCCATAATCTTGTATTTTATGCTGCAAAAATAACAATTGTTTTGGATAAAGAGAACGAAACAGCAAGAAATACTTGAAATTTCTTTTCCCTACTTTGTAAAACCTATTCCGAAATTCCCTACTTTTGCAGATTAATAAAATCTCAACGCTATGTCACTCGATAACGATAAATTTGTTGGCGAAGGCCTGACTTACGATGATGTGCTTCTCGTGCCTTCCTACAGCAACGTGCTGCCTAAAGAGGTAAGCCTAAAGACCAAGTTTTCACGCAATATCGATTTGAACATTCCTGTCGTTTCCGCCGGTATGGACACCGTGACGGAATCGCGCATGGCTATCGCCATTGCTCAGGAAGGCGGTATCGGCGTGCTGCACAAGAACATGAGCATCGGCAAACAGGCTGCCGAAGTGCGCAAGGTGAAACGTGCCGAAAATGGCATGATTACCGATCCAGTCACCATTCATGTTGATGCCACCGTGAAGGATGCCCTTGATTTGATGGCTGAATATCACATTGGTGGTATTCCGGTCGTCGATAGCGACAATGTTTTGGTGGGTATCGTCACCAACCGTGACCTTCGTTTTGAACGCGGCCTCGACCGCCCGATTATCGAAGTGATGACCGGTGAAAACCTTATCACTACAAACGAAGTCTCTTTTGAAAAGGCTGCCGATATTCTCCAACAATATAAGATTGAAAAACTGCCTGTTGTTGATAAGGACAACCGTTTGTTAGGACTTATCACTTATAAGGATATTATCAAGGTGAAAGCCCGTCCGAATGCTTGCAAGGATGCTCACGGTCGTCTGCGTGTCGCTGCTGCCGTCGGCATTGCTGCCAACACTTTGGAACGTGCTGCCGCTTTGGTCGATGCCGGTGTCGATGCGCTCGTGGTCGATACGGCTCACGGCCATTCGCAAGGCGTCATCGATATGGTACGCAACCTCAAGCAGAATTATCCACAGATTGACATCGTGGCTGGCAATATCGCTACTGCCGATGCAGCAAGAGCTTTGTTAGAGGCTGGTGCTGATGCCATTAAGGTCGGTATCGGACCTGGTTCCATTTGCACAACTCGCGTGGTCGCTGGTATCGGTGTCCCGCAACTCACCGCAGTCATGGATGTGGCCAAGGCTTTGGAAGGCACAGGTGTTCCGCTCATCGCCGATGGTGGTATCCGTTACACGGGCGATATCGTGAAGGCTTTGGCAGCTGGTGCATCTTCCATCATGGCAGGTTCACTCTTCGCAGGTGTCGATGAATCACCAGGCGACACCATTATTTATGAAGGCCGTAAGTTCAAGACATACAGAGGTATGGGTTCGCTTGAAGCCATGCAGTGCGGATCGAAGGACCGTTATTTCCAGGATTCGGTTGAAGATGTCAAGAAACTGGTTCCGGAAGGCATTGCGGGTCGTGTTCCTTACAAAGGCACTTTGGCCGAAGTGGTCTATCAGATGGTCGGCGGCTTGCGCTCGGGTATGGGTTACACAGGCTCTCACACCATCGATGAACTGAAGAAAGCCAAGTTCATCCGCATCACCAACTCTGGCATTCTGGAAAGCCATCCGCACGATGTCACCATCACGCAGGAAGCTCCAAACTACAGCAAGAGAAGCTGATTCGGAATCGGATTCCATACAACGCCTGCCGTTTTGCGACAGGCGTTTTTTATGCAAGATATACTCGTGAACACACATGCTTCACCATGGAAGAATTTTTAAATGAACACGGATTTGTCGGATTTGCACGGATGTGTTTCATGCAAAATGTATCTGTGTAAATCCGTTTAATCCGTGTTCGTTCCAATATTTGTGTTTTTGGAACGATTGTTGACGTTATTGAACCGTTAATCAAAAATCTAAACTATGCAAAACAATTCAACCAACATCTCCCTGCTTTGGGACAAAGTGTGCGACTATGCCAAGAAAGCCGGTCGCGTGGCAGCCCGCCCTGCCGTGTTACTTTATTATGTAATGACCGATCCGAACACGCCAAGGTCTGATAAACTGACAATTGGCGCAGCTTTGGCCTATTTAGTACTGCCTATAGATTTGATTTCTTCCAAGCGTCATCATATTTTGGGCTGGGCCGATGAAGTGGCTTTCATCGCCATCATCGCGAAAAAAGTGCAGCATCTGATTACTCCGGCAATGGAGATGCGTGTCGATGAACAGCTCGACAAATGGTTCGGACCCGAAACGCAAGATGCGGTTGAAACGAAATGACAACTGACAAAATGACATAATTATGAAAGCATCAATTTCTTTTGCAGAATTGCAGAACATTATTGCCAGCCAGACTAAGGTTGGCGACAAAATTTCTTTTGAAGCTATTGGCCCCAAGACAATCCGCGTGACCTATAAGCTGGGCTTCATTCCGGTTCATGTCGATTTGACAATCGAAAGGGTCGTCGGCTCCGATTTGTATCTGTCGTATAGCGGCAAGCAACTCATCGATAAGGTTCTTCCTTTGGTTCAGAACAATCCGGCCTTGTCATTCATTGAGAAGCGTACCGATGATGGCGTTATCGTGCATTTGGCGCAAATTGAGCAGGCAAAGGCAGTGTTCGAAAAAATCGATGTCCGAACGGTTTCGGTGCTTGCCGATGCCTTGGAGGTCGACGGAGCCTTTAAAAACTAAGGTGAAAACATCAGAAGCCAGTCTTGGGACTGGCTTTTTTCATTAAAAGTAAGTGGTCAGGATGAACTATATTTTACATCTACTCATTTCGACAGGCTCAATGAGCGGAAAATCAGCTTGCAGCGTTTCGCTCCCTGAGCTTGTCGAAGGGTCGAAGCATTGCGTCTTTTATGTAACTAATATGCTCATCTACTTACAATAAAATACACTTTTTGCCGTTTATTTCATTTAGTTGGAGGAAGGTAAGCACAATTTGTGTAATTTTACCGCTTGTTTTCCATAACGGACGTAATTTGAAAGAAAATAAATTAAAATAAATCTGAAATGAAAAAATGTAACTTTTTGAAAATGTTTGCTTTGGCTGCCTTTTCGCTGCCGGTGTTAAGCATCAATGCTCAATCGAAACTCGATAATCAGGTTCTGATGACTATCGGCGATAAGCCGGTAACTGTCAAGGAATTTACCGATGTCTATTCCAAGAACAACATTAAAAATGATGTGATTGACAAGAAGTCGGTTGACGAATATCTCGACCTTTTCGTCAATTTCCGCATGAAAGTGATGGAAGCCACCGAGATGAAACTCGACACGAGCGCACAATTCAAGAAAGAACTCGAAGGCTACCGCAAGCAGTTGGCTAAGCCTTATTTCAGCAACGAAAAAGTCAGTGACGAACTGATTCAGGAAGCCTATCAGCGCAAGCTGAAGGACATCCGCGCATCGCACATCCTGATTACCTGTGACAAACACGCCTTGCCGTCGGATACCTTGAAGGCTTACAACAAGGCCATGGACATCCGCAAGAAGGCTATGAAGGGTGAAGATTTCGCTAACCTCGCCGTGAAATATTCCGATGATCCTTCGGCAAAGGACATGAAAGCTACCGAAAGCTCACCGGCTCGCAAGGGAAATCATGGCGATTTGGGCTATTTCACCGTTTTCGATATGGTTTATCCTTTTGAAACGGGTGCTTACAACACAAAAGAAGGTGAGATTTCAATGCCTGTCCGTAGCGATTTTGGCTATCATATCATTAAGGTTCAGAGCGTTACCGATGCTATGGGAACCATTCAGGCCGCTCACGTTTTCTTGCAGCTTCCTTTCGATGCTTCGAAAGAGGACGAGACTGCCATGAAACAGAAAGCCGATAACATCTACAAGGAACTCATGGATCAGGATGGCAAGAACTGGAACGAAGTCGTGACCAAATACACCGACGACCGCGGAACGGTTTCGCGTGGCGGTGCTTTGAGCAACTTCACGGTCAGCCGCATTGTCCCTGAGTTTATTGAAACGTGTAAGGGCTTGGAAGTGAACGAAATCGCTAAGCCAGTCCGCACAAGCTATGGCTATCACATCATCAAGCTGTTGGGCAAAACGGGTGTCGGCAGCTTTGACAAGGAAAGTCAGGCCATCAGCGAGCGCGTTGAAAAGGACATGCGCTCAAAGAAATCGGAAGAACTTGTGCAGAAACAGGTCAGAAAGGATTACAATTTCAAGCAGAACGATGCCAATGTTGAGGCATTTTTGGCTACGGTCGATAGTACTTTGCTGGCAGGAAAATATGTCCCGGCTGCTACCGCCGACATGAAAGCTGAATTGTTCACCATCGATGGAAATTCGACAAAAGTCGCTGATTTCGTGAATTATATCAATGAGAAACAGAAGCCGCGAAAGTTCGGTACGCCTATGGCTTGCGCATACGAACTTTATGATGCTTTCGCCAACGAAAAGGTGATGGACTATGCCGATGCTCATCTGGAGGAAAGATACCCTGAATTTAAGAATCTTGTCCAGGAATATTACGATGGCATTCTGCTTTTCGACTTGATGGAAAGGGAAGTATGGGACAAGGCTGTGAAAGACACCACGGGTTTGCAGGAATTCCATGCCCGCCAGGCCACGAAATACATGTGGGATGAACGTGTTCAGGCTGCCATCATTACCGTTACACGCGCCGAATCGCTGCCGAAAATCAAGGCTTTGATTGATGCCGGCACACCATGGGACAGCTTGCGCCCAATCGTTCAGCGCGATTCCATCCAGCATGTTTTCGTTCGCAAGGGTTTCTATCAGAAGGGTGACAACCAATATGTCGACCAAACCGAATGGAAGACCGGTACAATCAATGAAATCCATTCAACGGTCGATGAATCGGCTGTGATTGTGGCAATTATCGAAAAGCGCAATCCTGAACCTAAGACCTTGAAGGAAGCCAAAGGTTTGGTTACCTCCGATTATCAGGTGGAACTGGAAGCCAAGTGGTTGGAGGCTTTGCGTGCAAAATATCCGGTCTCGGTTGACGAAAAGGTTCTTGACAAGGTTAGAAAACTTTATCAATGAGAAAGTCGCGTTGGCTGATAGGCTTGGTTTGCGTGCTTTTCTTGCAGAGTTGCAACCTCAAGTCGAATGATTCACAAGGTGTTGTCGTGGCCGAGTGCTACGGCAAATACCTTTATGAATCGGACCTGGTGGGGGTTGTGGCTCCAGGAACGGACATCGTGGATAGCCTCAATCGTGTCAACGCTTTTGTCGATTCGTGGATTCGCCGCGAGTTGCTTCTGCATCAGGCGGAGAAAAACCTTCCGAAAGAACAGCTCGATTTTTCCAAACAGATTCAGGAATACCAGAACTCTTTGGTGATTTATGCCTACGAGACGCAACTCGCTGAGCAGAAACTCGATACCGTCGTGACGGATGAAGAGATTGAAACCTATTACGAGCAAAACAAGGAAAACTTTCAGTTGCGTCAGACGATGGTCAGGGCGGCTTACGTCATTTTGAAGTCTGATTGCAAGCAAAAGAATGATTTCCAGAAACTTATGCGTGATTCGGATACTTTGATGTTGCAGCGTCTTGACATTATGGCCACCTATTATGCCGTATCGAGTTACTTGGATGTCGATGACTGGCTCCGTTTGGATGAATTGCTGAAAATCATACCGATAGAGATTTACAACACGGAAAGTTTCCTGAAAAAGAACCGTTTCGTGATGTTCGACAAGGATGATTTCACTTATTTGGTGCGTTTCGAGGATTATCTGATGGAGGAGGAAATTTCGCCATTGGATATGGAAAGGGAAAATATCAGGAGCATGATTCTGATGAAACGCAAGAAAGACCTGCTCGATGCGTTGAAATCCAGATTATATGAAAAGGCCGCGAAGGACCATGCTTTCGAAGTGTATACGGGTTCGTCGGTACAAATTATTGAAAATAAAGAAGATAAATAATGAAAAGAAATTTCGTTTTATGTCTGTTGACTTTGCTTTCGATGCAGGTTTTTGCACAGAAGCAGTCGCAGGTTGTGGATAAGATTGTCGCTGTCGTTGGCAAGAATGTGATTTTGCAGTCGGATGTCGAAAACCAGTATATGCAATATCGTTTGCAAGGTGGCGCGGAGGGTTCTTATCAGTCGTTGCATTGTGAGATTTTGGAATCGTTGCTTTTCCAGAAACTGATGCTGAATCAGGCCGAAATGGATAGTTTGACTATCGAGGATGATGTGGTTGATGCAGAAATGACCCGCAGAATAAGCGGATATATGGCTGGTTTTGGCTCTCAGGAAAAGATGGAAGCGTATTTCGGCAAGACTATGCCTGAAATCAAGGATGAGCTTCGCCCTATCATTAAGGATGGAATGTTGCAGGAGCAGGTGATGGCTAAAATCATTGAAAATGTTGTCGTTACGCCTTCTGAAGTGAAATCTTTCTATAAAAGTATGCCGCAAGACAGCATCCCGATGGTGAGTCCGGAATACGAAATCGCTCAAATCGTGAAGCGTCCACCGGTAAGCATCGATGAAAAACTTGAAGTGAAAGACCGTCTGTATCAGATCCGTAAGCGCATTTTGTCGGGCGAAAGCAGTTTCTCGACCATGGCAATCCTTTATTCCGAGGATCCAGGCTCGGCAAGAAAAGGCGGTGAACTCGGCTTGACAGGTAAAGGTGAATGGGCACCTGCATTCGAGACGGCAGCTTTCAATTTGCGTGAAGGCGAAATCTCGGAAGTTATTGAAACTGAGTTTGGTTTCCATATCATTCAGCTTATTGAACGCCGCGACGACATGGTCAACTGCCGTCACATTCTGTTGACTGCAAAGGTTCCTGTCGAGGCTCTAGAAAAAGCCAAAAACGAACTCGATTCCGTTGCCACATTGATTCACAGTGGCGAAATGACTTTCGACGAGGCTTGCAAGAAATTCAGCGACGATGACACGAAGAACAATGGTGGTTATATTCTAAATCCAGCCACGGCTGGCAACCGTATCAGCGTGACCGATTTGCAGGAATTGGAACAATATCCGCAATATGCCGAATTTAAGAATCTTGCATTTGTTATCAGCCGTTTGGAAGAAGGCGAATTCAGCGATCCAGTTCCGATGTATACCAAAGAAAGTCAGGATGCTTACCGAATCGTCATGGTAAAAAAGAAAGTTGTGGCACATAGGGCAAACCTCACCGACGACTACAACCTGATTCAGAGTTGGGCATTGGAACAGAAAAAACAGCAAGCTAGAGAAAAATGGATTCGCGAAAAGGCAAACAAGGCATACATCCGCATCGATGAAAACTTTGCAGATTGCGAGTTCAATTTCGATTGGACACAGAAATAGTTTTCCACTTCACAACTTTCCACTTTATAACTTTCCACTTTATAACTTTCCACTTTCCACTTCACAACTTTCCACTTCGAAAATCAGAAACATTTTAACTCATGTATAATTCAGTTATAGAAGGTGCAAAAGCCTTGGTGTCGAAATACGAAGCCTTGCGCAGCGAAATCGGCAAGGTCATCGTCGGTCAGCACGACATCATTCATAATACGATACTTTCCATTTTTTGCCAAGGCCACGTGCTTTTGGTTGGTGTGCCGGGATTGGCTAAGACCTTGTTGGTGAATACCATTGGCAAGGCACTCGGTTTGAGTTTCAGTCGTATCCAGTTCACCCCTGACCTGATGCCGTCGGATATTGTCGGTACAGAAATTCTTGATGAATCGCGTCAGTTCAAGTTCATTAAAGGCCCTGTTTTTGCCAATATCGTTTTGGCGGACGAAATCAACCGTACGCCACCTAAGACCCAAGCCGCTTTGCTTGAAGCCATGCAGGAAAAGTGCATCACCGTTTCGGGGAAGACCTACAAATTGCAGGAACCGTTCTTCGTCTTGGCCACGCAAAACCCGATAGAGCAGGAGGGAACCTATCCTTTGCCGGAGGCTCAGTTGGACCGTTTCATGTTCAACCTGATGCTCGACTATCCGACTTACGAAGAAGAAATCGACATTGTGAAAAACACCACCGTAGGCAAGGATGCCGATGTGAAGGCCGTGCTTTCTCCGGAAGAAATCATCTACTTCCAGCAGTTGGTGTGTCGTGTTCCGGTGCCGGACAATGTGTATGAATATGCAGTGAATCTGGTCGCCAAGACCCGTCCGGGCACGGAAAAAGCCCACGAATGGGCAAACCGCTATCTGAGTTGGGGTGCAGGTCCGCGTGCGTCGCAATATCTGATTATCGGGGCCAAAGCCAATGCCTTGCTTTCTGGCAAATATTCGCCTGACATCGAAGACGTGCAGCGCGTCGCCGTCCCGATTTTGCGGCACCGCATCATCCGAAACTACACCGCCGAAGCCGAAGGCGTGAGCATTGAGGCGATTGTGGAGAAGTTGAAAATAAACTAAAAAAGGGACTGCAAAGTCCCTTTTTTGATCTTAAGGCAATTATATACCATTTGACTCGGAAAAATTTCATTATAGTAATTAAGTTATGTTGGATGATGACGAATTGACTTGAGTTAAGATCCCCATCCTTCAGTCTAGTCCACAATATTCCCAGATGTTAAATGTTAAATCGACCCCAAAAAAATGCCTCTTTTTGCGTTAAAACGATAAAATGACCTTAGTACATGACAAAAATTTCAAGAAGAGCAAAAAAACGGAAAAATCCGGTGTTTTTTTTAGTTAAAACACTTGCATAATATCTTGGAAATCAGTAACTTTGAAGAAAATTTCCTATGTTTTCCATAGCTACTGATTCC
>NZ_JBADWU010000093.1:0-2452 GCF_056203535.1 Candidatus Limimorpha sp.
AGACGAGTTCGCCGAAATACTCTGATGGACGACCCTTAGGGGCTTCAACCTCTACTGCGTGCTTTTTGAACGCCTGCTCAATAGCATCAAATCTTAACTTACTCATAACACAATGTTTTAAATTTTATTGATTTCTTAGAATATTGTCAGTATTTATTGTCAAAACGATAGAAATATTATCGTTTTCTCTTATTTGACGCTGCAAATTTACATCCTTTCTGCACTTTCTCCAAATTTTTGCTCGAAAAAATCACTTTTCCCCATCATTTTTCTCTTTTTGCCGCTCGTAAATGTCGAAAATGTTAGTCAAATATTGCAAAATAAAAGAATAATGCCACCGAATTTATATAATCGGTGGCATTATGCTCTAAAAATAGATAATTTTTGTAAAAACTGATGTCTTTTGGCTTGTTTCGTCTCGTATCAACTTGCGATTATACTCCTTATTATATTATAATAGTAAAACTTTGGGAATTTAGCAAAGCCGGTGACATCGACCAGCGGAGGCATCTGACCACTCATCTGCATCGGTGTGTTGTTGAGACGGAATTTGAGGCCGATGGCTGCGATGCCTCGGTCGTTGAGGAAGCGTGCCATTCCGTGCCATTCGCTCCACATCGTTGCTCCACGACGTTGCAAGGGTCAAGGGATACCTGATCCGCCCGCATTTATGAAGGGAATCACGCCATAAAAATGCGTGGTTCCTTTTCTTTGTTTTTCCCATTTTTCATCAATACCGCTCCTTTGAACCGGAAAAAGTTTGCAAAACGTCCGAAAATTGGGGGTAAAATAAAGAAATATACGTTTTGCACATAATTTTTCCTGAAAATTACTTAATTTTGCGCCCGATTTATATGAAATAAAACCTCACAATATGAAGAAACTGTATTTTACGCCTAAGTTTAAGGTTGTAGAGATCAAGGAGGCAGATATCATCTGCACGAGTCCTGGTGATGAAGTATCAGCGTTTTCGATTGAAGGAGGCGCTGGCTACACTGAGGAAGACTGGTAAATCAATGTGTCCAACCGTTAAAAAGCAAAGACAATGAAAAAGATATTTTTGAGTTTGGCAGCATTGATGATGATGACTGCCCCAGTGATGACCTCTTGTAGCAGCGAGGACCTCGACGAGGTGGCTCCTGTTGAGGAGGCAAAGGAGAATGTCGTGACTTTGACCATCGCCCCACCTGCGGCTGAGCCTGAGACCCGTGTGACGATGGGCGGCGATAAGGGTCTCACTATCGCCGGCTGGGAAAAGGGTGACGAGGTGATGGTGTATTTTGTTTTTAATAATAGTGGTGACTATACTGTGATTCTTGAAGATGGTGTTTCTTTCAAATGCACCGACCCTTCAAACGGAACCTTTACCGGCACCCTGCCTGAGGGCAAGACTCTCGATTACTATAATGTGGCTGTGTATGGTCATGGTTTAGATAATACCTCAACCAATTGTGTTGGTTTCTTCGAGAATATAGTTACAACAGATCTGAAGGAATTGGTATATCTTGTGGGTGAAATTAAAGACGGCAAATGTTCTATGTCCATTTTCAACAATATCATCAAGGTGAATAACATAGGCAAGCCGGTTACTGGAGCATGGAAGCGTACAGAAAGTGGTGATTATGTGCAGACATACTGTGCGCTTAATGCTGACCTTAAACCAACACCAGCCTATTATTTCACATCTTATGCTAATGCAAAACCCATTACCATTCCTGAAGGAGAAAGCTATATTCTGATGCCATGTTGGGAAGGCAAATTAGGCTTATTTACTGAAGACAACAAAACGATCATCCCACTAAAAGACTTTGGTCTTACCGGTAGTGGTGTCGGCAAGATTTACACATGTACTATTCCTATATTAAAAGGTACAGCCAAGAGAACCGGCAACATCGACGTAAACTGGGTGCAGCTCTGGGCAGATGGTCCTAAGTTCGCAGAGTACAACGTCGGTGCAGCAAACAACAAGGCTGAGGATTTTGGTGGTCTTTACCAATGGGGCGATTGGTTTAACAAGGGTGGTTACGAATATTATAAAGAGCATGGTACTCACCTGACTGGCGATAAAGACGCCGCCATCCACTACTGGGGCAGCAACTGGCGCATGCCAACATCTGGTGAACTTCAAGCTCTCCATGCTAATTGTGATGCAGAGTGGACAACGGTCAATGGTGTGGCTGGACGCAAGTTCACAGGCAAGGGCAATTTTAACACCTCCAGCATATTCCTTCCTGCTGCTGGTTGCTGGTACTATGATAGTCCCAACGAATACACCATCCAGAACGAAGGATACTATTGGTCTGCTGATCGTGTCTCCACCATCTCCTCGTATTGTCTGAAATTCGGTCCTGACTTTCAGAGTGTGGAAGATTACGATCGCATAAGGGACTGTTCTGTCCGCGCAGTGCTTGCCGAATAACTGAATTTTGAAAAAAACGGGTCAGAGGGCCAG
>NZ_JBADWU010000094.1:0-10714 GCF_056203535.1 Candidatus Limimorpha sp.
GGCCGTTGCAGTGGACTTCTACAACAACCGCCGTCCGCACATGAGCATCGGGATGATGACTCCCGCGCAGGCTTCGGAAACGACAGGCGACAGGGACATGAAATGGACAAGCCGCAGGCTGCTGGCAATAAAATCCAGGAACATGGCGGACATCACTGAAAAAGGTTTACCTTTGCAGCCTGTCAGTGGTCTCCTTCCGGCCTACGGCCTCCAGTCAACCACTGACAGGGATAAGGCTCGGATGGTAAACTCATTTCAGGATTAACAACAAAAAGTCAATTTATATCAGTATTAATCAGTAAAACCGAGTCAACCTAAATCAGGAAAACACACTGCCATCCGTAGGGGACGTAGCCTTCGGTGCAGACGTGGCTCTCGTCGGCGTAGTAGAGGTCTGTCTTCCCGTCATCAGCTTCTTTTTCAAGTTCTTGCAGCTTCCCGGCCTTGTACTCGTAGAGCTGCGGCGAGGGCTTCCCCCTTAGGCGTCTCCTTATACGCTTGTATCCTGCGCCAATGCCGATAAAAACACGCTTGAACGTCGACTCGCTGGCCTCCTTGCCGCTGACCCGCTGCCACGCCTCACGCGCCCTGTTCACACTCTGCCTGTCCTGCTCTATCGCACGGCGGACGGCCTCCTCGTCCGAGCAGTCCATTATCGGCTTGCGGCCTCTGCCGGGACGGGTCTCCAGCCCCTTGATGCCCTCCGCCTTGTATCTGGCCACCCAGCGGCTCACCGCCTTCAGGCCCATCTCCGTCCGTCCGCCGACCGCTTCCAAGGTCATGCCGCCGGCTCTCAAAAGCACCGCCAGACAGCGCATCCTGTAGCAGTGGCTTGATCCCTTCCTGTATCCCTTTTCTAACTCCTTGTGCTGTGCTTCGCTTAATTCCAATCGTGTCCTGTCTTTCATATCTTTCCCAATTTGTACTACGATAACGATGACACTAACTGTTTAGTATTAATTGGTCTTTATTTTTGAATAAGTACTTATCAACTGATCAAATCTGACTTACACACCTATTCGATGAGAAATCTGAAATGACTCATGTAAGATTCAAGTGATAGACAATGAATGAACTTCATCAAATCCAATCACTATCAACTTCACGAATGTTTGATGAATATTCAGCTGAGTCATGAATATACAAAATCTTAATAGATGATAAAAGTCTAAAAGTTTTCCATTGTCACGCATACAACGACCTTAGATCATCTGTAGTCAGTCCGTTGAAATCGCCGGAACTCATGAATGCGCTGATGATATTTTTCTTTGGCGATTCGGCAAGCAAAGCCATCAGTTCGGCCTTGTTGTGAACCACTTTCAAATCACTGCGGCCAAAGCCGGCAATGATTCTCTCATCGGGCATCAGTTCCAGTTTCTTGATGGCAACGGCATGAGGATCGTAGAAAACAATGGCTTGGTCGGCTGCGTTCAAGGCATCGCGATAATGGTCGATGAAAACCTCGCTCAAGCTGCTATAAGTGTGCAATTCGAACACGGCAAGCAGACGATGATTCGGAAACTGCTCGCGCAAAGCCTTGACCGATGCGTTAACCTTTGAAGGCGCATGAGCAAAATCGCGGAAAATGTAATTGCCATTACCTTCAAACAATAATTCCAGACGTCTTGCAGCACCCTTGAACGATGCAATGGCCTCAAAGAACTGAACATCGCTAACGCCCAACTGCTGGCAGACCAAACGCGCCGCGTTGATGTTTTTCATGTTGTGGCTACCAAAAACCCCAACCTCTCTCCTATTGCCGTCAGGCAAAATTAGCCTCGTTCTAAGACCTTCGTTTTCAAAAGGATGCACGCCATAGCCGTATGTCTTGACTTTTGCGCCTTGCGCTATCTTTTCAGCTTCGGCATCCGTGCCGTCGTAAATCAGGCAGCCGCCAGGTTCGATGGTCTTCACGAAAATGCGGAACTGTTCCAAATAGCAGTCGAAAGTCGGGAAAACATTGACATGATCCCAGCCAATGCCACTGATGACTGCAATATCAGGATGATAATGATGAAATTTCGGCACACGGTCGATGGGCGAAGTAAGATATTCGTCGCCTTCCATCACCATGTATTTTGCCGTTTCGCTCAGGCGCACCATGACATCGAAGCCTTCTATCTGAGCGCCCACCATGAAATCGGTCTCAATGCCGACCTGTTTCAGCACATGCAGAATCATGGATGTAATGGTCGTCTTGCCGTGGCTGCCGCCGATGACGATGCGCGTCTTGTCCTTGCTCTGTTCGTAGAGATATTCAGGATAAGAATAAACTTTCAGTCCAAGTTCCTGAGCGCGAACCAGTTCTGGGTTGTCGATGCGGGCATGCATACCCAGAATGACGGCATCATACGAATTGTCGAGTTTTTCGGGATACCAGCCCCATTTTTCGGGCAGAATGCCCTCGTTGGCGAGGCGCGATTTCGACGGCTCAAAGATTTCGTCGTCCGAACCAGTCACTTCATAACCCTTGCGGTGCAAGGCGATGGCAAGGTTGTGCATGGCACTGCCGCCTATGGCGATAAAATGAACTTTTTTCATTGCGGTAAGTATTGCTTTCTAAATCTTGTATTTACCCGTCCATTTGAACACGCAAACAATGATTTTTAATCAATTATTGATTTGATTTTGAAAGATTTCTTCGGTACAGACGTATCAAAAAAATC
Organism: Candidatus Limimorpha sp.; assembly: GCF_056203535.1. Lineage (NCBI taxonomy): Bacteria > Pseudomonadati > Bacteroidota > Bacteroidia > Bacteroidales > Candidatus Limimorpha > Candidatus Limimorpha sp. The sequence continues at coordinate 2,667 of NZ_JBADWU010000094.1, forward strand.
ACACCATCTTCTTAGCCTCTTCCAGAATCATATTGGCGAAACGCTCGGCCTCGGCTTCGGTCTTGCCTTCGGAATAGATGCGGATGATAGGCTCGGTGTTCGATTTACGGAGGTGAACCCAACCTTCTTCGAAGTCAATCTTCACGCCATCGATGGTGGTGACTTTCTCGTTCTTGTATTTCTCAGCGAACTTGGCAAGGATGCCGTCGACATCAGTTGTCGGGGTGAGCTGAATCTTATTCTTCGACATCACATAGACAGGATAAGTCTTTTTCAGTTCGGAACATTTCACCTTCTTTTCGGCTAATTGCGTGAGGAACAGTGCCGTACCGACAAGGGCATCGCGGCCATAGTGGATTTCAGGATAAATGACACCGCCATTGCCTTCGCCACCGATGACAGCACCGACTTCCTTCATCTTCTCAACCACATTCACCTCGCCCACTGCCGCTGCATAATATTCGCAGCCGTGGTTGTGGGTCACATCGCGCAAAGCACGTGTCGATGAAAGGTTGGAGACCGTTGTGCCAGGCGTGTGTTTCAGAATGAAATCGGCGACGGAAACGAGTGTGTATTCCTCGCCAAACAATTCGCCATCCTCCTTGACGAATACAAGACGGTCGACATCAGGGTCGACGACGACACCGAAATCGCAGCCTTGTTCCTTGACAAAACGGCAGATGTCGGTGAGGTTCTGTGCCAAAGGTTCAGGTGTGTGGGCGAAGTTGCCGGTCGGCTCACAGTTGAGTTCAAGCACTTCCTTCACGCCCAAAGCACGCAACATCTTAGGAATGGCAATGCCACCCGTCGAATTGACGGCATCGACAGCGACCTTGAAATTGGCCTTGGCAATCACGTCCTTGTTGACCAAAGGCAGCTGGCAAACCATTTCAACATGCTTGTCCATCCAACCGTCAACTTGTTGATAAGTGCCGATTTTTCCGATTTCCACGAAATCGAAGTCATCTTTGGCGGCAACATCCAAAAGCCATGCACCTTCGGCGGCAGAAATAAATTCACCCTTGTTATTCAACAGTTTAAGGGCATTCCATTGTGCCGGATTGTGGCTTGCCGTGAGGATGATACCAGCATCGGCTTTCAGGCCTGTAACGGCGATTTCCGTAGTTGGTGTGGTGCTCAGACCGATGTCCAAGACATCAGCGCTCATGGCTTGCAAGGTGCCGCACACGATTTGATTGACGAAGAAACCCGACATGCGGGCATCGCGACCGACAACAACTTTCGGACGCTCCACGCCACCATGTTGAATGAACTTTACGAAAGCTGCGGTGAATTTCACCATGTCGATAGGTGTCAGGTTGTCGCCTGGCTGTCCGCCTATCGTTCCACGAATACCGGAAATTGATTTGATAAGTGTCATATTTTGTGTATTTTATAATTGTTCATTTTTTTGCTTCTGACATTTGGATCTTGGCTTCTGGCTCAATTATCAATAAATCAAAGATTTTGTTTTTCTCATTGTTTAAACGTGCCAGTAGCCAACTGCCAATGGCCAGTGTCCTACTTAACATCGAAATCCAAAATCACAGGATAATGATCCGAAGCCTTGAAACGCAACCGTTTGTATTTCACGGGCGTAACATCGTCATTAACCCACATATAATCTATTCTCAACAGAGGCAGGCGACCACCGTAAGTCGGCTTGATGCCTTGTCCCACTTTCACGAAACTATCCGAAAAACCTGCATTTTGCATTTGCTGGTAAGTGAACGAAAGCGGTGCATCGTTGAAATCGCCACACATGATAATCGGGCCATCGACATGCGGCATGGTTTCCAAGACCTCTTTCAGTTCGGCACTGCGGCGCTCGAAGGCAAATTTCAGCTTGCGAAATACCGATTTTCCAATCTCTTCAAGGTTTTCCTGCGATTTTGTCGACTCCATCAGCACATCAATTTCGTCGTCGGTAATCATATAAGAGAGCAAATGCACATCGGCGACATAGAACGTTCCTTTCTCGCCTGCATCTACTTTCACCATGATGCCGTAAGTGTTTTCCTTTCCAAATCCCGACTCTTCATCGACTTTCTGCAACGGATATTTCGAGAAGACGACATTACCGCCATAATTCCTTTTCAAATTGTAATAAACATGCTGGAAACCAGCCGTTTTTGCGAACTGCTCAATGCATTTCGGACGCGTCACACCTTTCTGATAGGATGCAAATTCCTGACAGCACAGCACATCGGGATTCAATTCCATGACCTTATTTATTATGGCTTGAGCAAAATCTTCGCTCGATGTCTTTTCATCGACATGACGGAAATTATGTACATTATAAGTCATTACACGGAAATCGCCCATGTCAGCGGTTTTCTTGCCAAAAGAATAGGATTTCATGAAACCCGGAATGGAGACAAGAAGTGCCAACACCGTAATCCAAACGACACGGGAACGCATCATAAGCAATGCAAAGAAAACCAGCAGATTGAAGATGAGAATCTCCCAAAAAGCCAAACCGAAAAACGAGGTCCACACGAAATGCTGTGGGTCGATATATGGATTCAACACGCTCAAGGCCATGGCAAACAAACCGATGAGCGCCAACAGGCCTAAGCCTGCGACTATCAGGCTTCCGAAAAAGCCTCTCCTTCTGCCAGTATTTTTATCGTTATACATGATATTTTCTATCGACTGTTCTTAAACAAAAATTCCTTTTCGTCCTGCGTGAGACTTGTGTAGCCGTTTTTGGCAATCTTATCCAAAATGGCATCCACATCACGTTCTTTTTCAGCTTGTTGCTGATTGTATTGCTCGTCGGAAACAGGACGTTTAGGTTCATCTTTAACGGTTTTATACCGAGTATATTTCATTCCATTGCGTTTCGGCAAACGGAAAATCTTGCCAAAATCGAAATCCTTGCGCATCAGGAAACCATAAAGGAAACCATACAAGGCACCGCCCAAATGTGCAATGTGTCCGCCTGGATTTTCAGCACTGATGCTGAGCAGGTCGATGACGACAAAAATTATGGCTAACCATTTGAATTTCAATCTTCCAAAAAGCAAAAGATTCAGTTCGTAGTCTGGTTTATAGGATGCCGCTGCAACTAAAATGGCCAACACTGAAGCCGAAGCGCCCATCACGAAAGAACTTTGCTTAACATCCTCAAAGACAGGGAAAACGTTGTAGGCCAGCACGAAAAACAATGCTCCGAACAATCCGCCGATAACGTAAGTCCAAATCAGTTTTTTATCGGAAAGGAAGCGCACGAAAATCATGCCGCCGAAATAGAGCATCCACACGTTGAAAAACAAATGCCAGAAACGCTCGTGCAGGAACATGTATGTAATTGCAGTCCAAGGCTTTGTAGCCAAGACTTGCAGACTTGAAGGCAATGCCATGAAACGCACTAAAATGTTGACACTCTCCGACTTGAAGAGCCAAGCCACCACGTTGACCATAGCCACCATAATCCAAATGCCGACATTGGCAATCAGCAAGTAATTCAACGCCGATTTCTGCGCAAAAAACACCTTCATCGTATCGCCGAAATTCGGACGGTTGTAGCCATATCCCCTATTGCCAAACATCGGATTCATGAGTAGAGGTTTCCTTTCTTTTTCCAATGGAGAATCAAAACCAGACCGAACAACATGCCGCCCAAATGCGCAAAGTGAGCGATATTGCCACCGCCAACGAAGCCACTGACCAATTCAATGATGGCATAGCCGATGACAAACCACTTGGCTTTCAGTGGAATAAAGAAATAAAGGTAAATCAAGGCATTCGGAAACATCATACCGAAAGCCAGAAGCAAACCGTAAATGGCTCCCGAAGCACCGACTGTGGTCATCAAGTTGAGGTATTGCGCCATCGGCATTCTGACTCCACTAAGATTAACATAATCGTATTCAGCCAGTTGAGTGGCATACTGAATGTATTGCACCAATTCCTGGCACAAGCCGGCACCAATGCCACATATCATGTAGAAAAGCAGGAATCGCTGCGAACCCCACATATTTTCGAGTGTGTTACCGAACATCCACAAGGCGAACATGTTGAAAAACAGGTGTTCAAAGTTGCCGTGCATGAACATGTAAGTGATGATTTGGTAAGGCTTGAAATCGGAGGCCATGAAAAAATGCAGTCCCAGAATGCTGTTCAAATCAATGTTGAAACGATTAAAAGTGAATGTTGCCAAAAACATCAGTACGTTGATAATCAACAGATTCTTAACGACTGTTGGCAGAATGGAAAATCCCGTTGGACTAAATTGTTGACTCATTTGCTGTTGAACTGTTGGGTATTTGTTTGTTGACTATTTGACTATTCGACTTGTGGACTATTAGACTGTTAGACAATTTGACATTTAGACTTTTAAATGGTTTGACTGTTAGACTTTTGAACAATTTTGAACTTTTTTATCCTTTAATTGAAACGCGACATAAGTTCATCGTTTGTAAGAATATAATACGTTTTTTTGCCATTGTGCGCAACTTCGGCCACATTGCAGGCAAACAACTGATCCACAAGGTGCTGCATCTCGGTTTCCGACAATGGTGTTTGCGGTTTCATGGAAAGTTGCGTTGCCATGGTCTTTGCCAGATTCAGTTTTCTATCCAATTGTAAATCAGTGCGGTTTATCTTATAATTCTCTAATATTTTCTCCAAAAGCGTCACGGCATCCGTCCCCGACGAATCGGCTGGCGTTCCGTTGATCATGAAGGTCGTCGGATTGGCTTGTTCCAAACGGAATCCTAGGTTTTCCAAATCGGGCATTAGTTCCTTTAACAACGAAGCGTCGTTTAAGTTCAGGCTAATGGGTTGCGGAAACAATTCCTGTTGCGAAATGCCACTGCTGTTTTCCAACTGTTTCTGGAATTTCTCAAACAGAATACGCATGTGCGCCAAATGCTGGTCGATGACCAAAACGCCTGATTTCACCGAAGTCAGTATATACGACTGATTCACTTGCATATACTGGCTCTTCGGTTGGGTTTCCTGCGGTGTTTTTTCTTCCGTTTGGTCTACCCTGTCGCCGTAAAGCAAACGCCAATCGCCCGTATTGCTGGGTCTTTCGGAATGGAAAGAACTGCCTTGGAACGATGGACGCGAATTACCGCTAACAGGCTGATTGAAAGGATTATAGTTTTCGTCAATGGAAATGGTTGGCTGCACGATGGAACGTCCCGATTTAACCACCTCGCCGAAATCGATGTTGGGATTGGGCGATTCTTCAAAATCAATCATCGGAGAAAGGTTGTGCTGCCCGATGGCTTTGCGTACCGCCGCATGCAAAATGGCATACACCAGCTTGACATCCAAGAAGTTGACTTCCGTTTTTGTCGGATGAATGTTGATGTCGATGTCGGCTGGGTCAACCTCGATATTGAGGAAATAGCCTGGAAAACTGTCCTTTGGAATCATTTCCAGATAGGCATTTTCGATGGCGTGATGCAGATAAGGATGCTTGATGAAACGGTTGTTGACGAAGAAATACTGCTCGCCGCGCGTCTTGCGGGCAAATTCCGCCTTGACGATATAGCCGTTGATGCGCACACGCTCGGTCTCCTGATTGACAGGCAACAGCTTTTCCTCATAATTATTGCCAAACAAGCCCATGATGCGTTGTTTCAGGTTGCCAGCATAAAGATGGTAGATTTCCTTGCCGTCGCTGTTGAGCGTGAAGGCGACTTGAGGATTCATCAAGGTCACGCGGGTAAACTCTTCGACGATATGGCGCATTTCCGCCGCCGTGGATTTCAAGAAGTTACGTCTTGCCGGAACATTGAAAAACAGGTTCTTAATGGTGAAAGTCGTGCCAACCGACATCGGAATCAAGGTCTGTTCCTTGATGATTGAACCTTCGTTGATGATTTTCGTGCCGACTTCATCTTCCTTGCGACGTGTCTTCAATTCCACTTGTGCGATGGCCGCGATGCTTGCCAAAGCCTCGCCACGGAAGCCCATGGTGCGGATGGAAAACAAATCCTCAGCCTTGCTGATTTTCGAGGTCGCATGACGCTCGAAACACAATCGCGCATCGGTCTCCGACATGCCACAGCCGTTGTCGATGACCATAATCAGCGATTTGCCAGCATCTTTCACAATCAAGTCGATTTGCGTTGCGCCAGCGTCCAAGGCGTTCTCCATCAGCTCTTTGACAGCCGATGCCGGACGCTGAATCACTTCGCCTGCCGCAATCTGGTTGGCTACACTATCGGGAAGTAACTTAATGATGTCCAACATATTATCACTTTCCCATCAGGCCGCTGACGATGTTCGTCAAGACTGGCGTACAGAACACAAAATAGAAAATGAAAACGATGACCGCGCCGAGGACGATACGACGGATGAGGCGGTTGCGGCGTTCGGCCGGTGTTTCTTCTTCATCCCTATTGCCCCATTTTGAGCGCATCTGCATACGCAGCTGCTCCTCGTGGCTCAAGTTTGCATCCAGACCTTTTTCGGCCTTTTTCTTTTCCCATTCTTCTTTTGCGGGATCATAATATCTTGGAATGTAGTTGAATTTCCTTGGTTGTTGTCTATAGAAGAATCCCATAGCATTAAATTATTAATTCGGCAAATTTAGGAATTTTTTGAATATGATGGATGATTGTTTCGGGACATAATGAATAATTTCAATCAAAGTTTCATTATTCATAATAACCAATCTTATACACCATGAAATAGTATTCTCTACTTGGTGAATCCGGCATCCATTGAATATGAGCGATGCAATTGCCTCTTTTGTCGAAGAAAAACCGGCTTTCGTGGTCAAATTCAAAATTTTCACCAATAAATCCTGCAAAATACGACCAATTGTCAGTATCTTTATAATATCTGCAAATCTTTTTATATGGAGGTGGGTATGAATCACCTATGTGTTCCTCTTCAATCATTCTACCCAATTCATCATAACGCTTTTTTGTTATGGAACCCGGATTCCTTTCACCCTTTTCAAAAGTCATAAGAATCTCTTCGGTCATAATTCCTTTTGCATTACGAGAGATAGTCTTCACAGACTTTGATTTTCTTTTTGTTTTTTGAAAAGTCCATGTGTAACCAGACTGAGAAACGACTTGCCCATCCGAGTCCGTCACCTGCCAAATGGTATCTTTCACTATGGGTTCATCTGCCCATTTTACCTTTAGGCATGTTTGTTTTATGATGCTATCATTCCTATCGTACTTATATTTCGTTTTCTTTTCCATAAGAGGCACATAAAGTCCCCATCCATATTCGCGTTCAAAAACGACATTTCCTCTTGAATCGTATTCATAGTATCCTTTGCTACATCCCAAATATTCTCTGTTGCCAAAACTTTCAGACCTGTGCAAAATGCCATTTTTATCGTATTCGTATTTCTTATGAATGAGAACAGAATCCATTTCGACATCTTTGTATAACTCTTTCACCAAATGTCCTTCCAAATCGAATTCCCATTCACGCATTCGGTTCTGATACTTTCTTTTTATAAGTCGTCCCGCTTCATCATATTTGAAAAAAACGGTATCTTTGGGCAAATTATTTTCTAAGATAATTCTCCATAAAATCCTGCCTGAATCATCATATTTATTTGCCAAGTACATATCGTGAAGTTTTGTATAATATCCTAACGAATCATATTCTTTACTAGTGGAATACTTCGTGTCTGATTCCGTCATAATGCTATCTGCAAAACGGAGCATCTTGTCCACATCAAATCCACACTGATAAAAGCGACTCATGAAATCGTCGTGATTGATAGAATCGCTAATGTCAAAATTGTAATCATATTCCTCAAAAGTCTTGACTTTGCCAATCAAATAATCATTTTCCCACCCCGATTTTTCCTGTCCAAATGAATATCCATTCAAGGCAAGCAGTACAAGCAGCAATATGTTTTGAATTCTTTTCATGAGTTTTTTCTGTATTAATCTGTAGGGGACTTCTATTTTTAGCATTTTTGCGCCATTCCTCTGAACTTCGTGAAGTCCGTTAGCCAAAATTCAAAGTGAACAACGCGGCAAAGATATAATTTTTATCTTCTATTTTCTAACTTTTTCATCATTATTTCATGGTGCGTGTGGGAGTAAATCATT
>NZ_JBADWU010000095.1:0-6801 GCF_056203535.1 Candidatus Limimorpha sp.
TTGACCTTTCTGCGTACAAACATGCCCGCAAGGTACGAATTTTCGGGCTTGCGTCACCCACGTCACCATCTTGATTTTTAAACAATATTGATTTTTAGCAAGTTACAAACATTAAAAAAACAGCTGTCAAAGTCAGGAAAACACTTGTTCAAATGCTGTACATATTCTTTTCTTTTTATACTTTTGCTTCCGAAATTCCGTTATGGAAATAAAAATTGTCCGAATGAAAAAAGCATTATTCATATTATTGGCCTTTTGCCTGCCGTTGTCAATTTTTTCTCAGGATTTGCCTTTTTATGGCGACTTGAACTATAAACCCGAAGTTCAGACCGTTCTGCTTTATGCTGACGGCAATCAGCTGAACGAACCGATTGTTCCTTTGGATGATTTGACCGGAAGGCTGACCTTGTCGTTCGATGTTCTCGGCAGCGAAGGCGAGGTGCTGAACTATACTTTCATTCATTGCACGCATGATTGGCAACCAACTGACATTCAGCGCATACAATACGCTTCGGGGTTTGAATCCGACCGAATCGATGATTATGCTTTCTCGGTGAACACCTTGATTAATTATGTCAATTATCAGCTGGTTTTCCCGAAGGAAGACATGCAGCCGCTCATTTCGGGCAATTATCTGCTCATCGTTTTCGGTGACGATATGAGCGAGGAGAACATCTATTTCACGCGCCGTTTCATGGTCATCGACGAAAAGGCACATATCGGTGCTTCGGTGCCGCGCTATCCCGATGATTTGTCGCTGACTGAGACGCATCAGCAATTGGACATTCGTGCCGTGATGAGCAATATTCCTACGGGAAACGTACAGCAATACAGCAATTTGACCATTCGCCAAAACGGACGTTGGGACAATGCCGTTGAGGGTCTGAAGCCATCCTACGTCTATCCCGATTACATTTCCTTTGAACATAATCCGCTGACAGTTTTCGACGGTTCCAACCAATACCGCCGTTTCGACATCAGCAATTTCCGCTTCCAGTCGGAGAATCTGGCACACATTTACCAAACCGATGAATCGTATGTGATTGACATTCTGACTTGCGAATCGCGGGCGCGGAAACCTTATTCCACCTACGAAGATATTCACGGAAAGAAATTCATTCGTGTTGAAAATGAGAATCTTGACACCTCCACAGAAGCCGATTATGCCTGGGTGAATTTCTTCTTGCGCTGGGATACGCCTTTGGCTGATGAGGATGTCTACATCATGGGTGCCATCAACGATTGGATTTTCAACGACAACAACAGGATGACCTACGATTACAAATTGCGTGGCTACACTTGTTCGATGCTACTGAAACAAGGTTTTTACAATTTCATGTTTGCAACGGCTGACCGAAAAACAGGCATAGTCTCAACCGATTTGACGGCAGGCAGTTTTTGGGAGACCAATAACGTGTATTCGCTTTATTTCTACTACTTTAACCCGACCAAAGGCTATGATGAACTAATTGGCTATTCGGTGGTTAATTCGCACTGAGGGAAGGGAAAGTTTTAAAGTGGAAAGTTGAAAGTTTTGAAGTGGAAAGTGTTAAAGTGAGGAGTTAGGAATGAGGAGTTAGGAGGAAAGTATTAAAGTGGAAAACTGGAAACTGAAAGTGTTAAAGTGAGGAGTTAGGAATGAGGAGTTAGGAGGAAAGTGTTAAAGTGGAAAACTGGAAACTGAAAGTGTTAAAGTGAGGAGTTAGGAATGAGGAGTTAGGAGAAAAAAAGAAGAAGAAAGAAAGGGTCGAACACGCATACGCCCTGAAAGGGCAGCTTAAATCAGCGAAGGGCAAAGTGAGCGTCAGCGAACGACATCCTTCGCAGATATAAAATAGTCAAATTGTCCAAAAGTCTAATAGTCAAATAGTCCAAAAGTCAAATAATCCCTATGTCTGATGATGGCCGAATAACATTGTTTGCAGAGATTCTGCTGCCGATTCCTGTGCCGGGAACCTTCACCTATCGTGTGCCTTTCGCGATGAATGATTTGGTGCGCGTAGGACAGAGGGCGGTGGTGCAGTTCGGCAAGACCAAAATCATGTCGGGACTTATCGTCAGCCTGTCGGAACAGGTGCCCACTGTTGAGGTGAAATATCTGATGGATATCCTTGACGATGAGCCGCTTGTGAACGACATTCAGTTGAAGTTCTGGGATTGGGTCAGGCAATATTACATGTGTCATCTTGGCGAGGTGATGCAGGCGGCTTTGCCGGCGGCGCTCAAGCTGAGCAGCGAATCAACAATTGCCTTGTCGCCTGATTTTGTACTTGATACGCAAGCCTTGAACGATTTCGAATACATGATTGTCGAGGCTTTGCAGATTAAACCAAAAATCACTATTAGCGAAGTCAGCAAAATCATCGGTTTCAAGAAAGTCATGCCGCTCATTCACACCATGATGGAAAAAGGCATTGTGGTGATGGAAGAGGAACTGAACGAGAAGTATAAGGCTAAGTATGAGCGTTTTGCGCGGCTTACGACTGAATATCGCGACGAACAGAAAATCCAGGAACTGATGGATGCGCTCACCAAAAGGGCTTTCAAGCAACTGGAAATTCTGCTGGCTTATTTCACCTTGGGTGGCGACTGCGATAACGACGTGTTGGCCAGCGAATTGCTGAAAAAAGCCAATGCCAACTCCACGGCTTTGAAGACTATGTCGGAGAAAGGAATTTTTGAGGTTTACGAAAAGAAAGTCAGTAGATTGAAGGAATACAAGGTGCAGACCGATGTCTCGACCATTCATCTGACTGAAGCCCAGCAAAAAGCTTTCGACCAAATCAAGCAAGGTTTTGAGGAAAACAAGCCCGTTTTGCTGCATGGCGTGACTTCTTCGGGCAAGACCGAAATATATATCAAACTGATAAAGGAAGCTATCGACCAAGGCAAACAGGTGCTTTATCTCTTGCCTGAAATTGCACTTACTGCTCAGATTATTAACCGATTAAAACAATTTTTTGGCGAAAGGTTAGGCGTTTATCATTCGCGTTACGGTATCAACGAAAGGGTGGAAGTTTTGGAACAGGTGCGTGATTTCGCCAAAACGAAATCAAACCGCCATCAGATTATCATCGGTTCGCGCTCGGCCATCTTTTTGCCTTATTCCGACATTGGCCTCATCATCGTTGACGAGGAACACGACAGTTCGTTCAAGCAAGTCGACCCTGCGCCGCGTTACAATGCCCGCGATGCCGCCATCGTGCTGGCCGCCATGCACAAGGCTAAGATTTTACTCGGCTCGGCGACGCCATCTTACGAGAGTTATTACAATGCGTTGAACAACCGATTTAAATTGGTTGAAATTACGGAGCGTTTCGGTGGCGTGCAGATGCCGGAAATCATTTTGAGCGATATGCGCGTGGAGAAACGCCGCAAGACCATGCAGGCCGATTTTGGCGGTACGCTCATCGATGCCATGAAAGAGACTTTGGAGGAAAAGAATCAGGTCATTTTGTTCCAGAACCGCCGTGGCTTTTCGCTGCGTTTGGAATGCGACGACTGCCATTATGTGCCGCAGTGCATCAATTGCGACGTGAGCCTGATTTATCACAAGCAGCAGAATGTGTTGCGCTGCCACTATTGCGGCTACACGGCCAGCGTCCCGACGGAATGTCCTAACTGCCACAGTGCCAATATAAAAATGCATGGTTTCGGTACCGAAAAAATCGAAGAAGATCTGAAATTGGTGATGCCTGATGTCAAGGTTGCACGCCTCGATTTGGACACCACACGCTCGCGCAACGACTACCAAAGCATCTTGGAACATTTCCAGGACAAGGAAACTAACATTTTGGTCGGAACACAGATGGTCACCAAAGGCTTAGACTTTGATTCCGTGAAAGTTGTGGGAATTCTAAATGCCGACAATATGCTTTCTTATCCCGATTTCCGCGCCCACGAGCGCAGTTTTCAGCTGATGTCGCAAGTGGCTGGCCGTGCGGGCCGAAAAGGCAAGCAGGGCAGGGTCATCATCCAAACTTACGAACCAGCACATCCTGTCTTGCAGGATGTCTTGCGCAACGATTTCAAAGGCTTGTACAACAAGCAGATGGTGACACGCCGTCAGTTCGGCTATCCACCTTATTACCGCTTAATCCTCATCCGTTTGAAGCACAAGGACTATCAAAAACTTAATCCCGCAGCGGCAGAACTGGCATTTATGCTCCGACCGATTTTCCAGCAGGATTTGTTGGGACCTGAATACCCCGTTGTTTCAAGAGTGAAAAACCTGTATATCAAGCAAATGATGGTGAAATTCAAGCGGGAATACAATGCGCAGCAGGTAAAGGAAATCATCACGCAGCAGATACGGTTGTTCCAGCAAAATCCTGATTATAAGTCCGTTCAGATTCAGATTGATGTGGATCCGATGTGAGAAAGTGAGTTCTATCGCCATGAACGAGTGACTTAGAATGTAGCAACTTAAGTCTGTGACATTTTTTGAAAATTTTTCGGCAAAAAAGGTTCATTCATCGAAAAAGTTTGTACTTTTGCATTGATTGTTTTTGGGAGAGATCCTACCTGTTGAAGGGTTTGCCCTTTTCAATGACAAGTTTTTCGAAATTAGTAAACTTAAAAGAAGTTGTACCTGGCACTTATTTAGGGGAGATGAAATGAGAAGATCGTTTAAATTCAGATTAGTTTTGTTTGTTATGGCTTCCTTGTCCATGTTTGGCTGCCAAAAAGAGAATGAAAATGGTGATAATAGTGGGGATAGTGGACAAATCCAATACCAAGAACCGATAATAGTATCTACTCAAGAAGTGGTTAATAATGGAAAGGTAATTATTGAGGCTCTGTTTGATGATGAGAGTAAAATGTATTTCATTTTACGGAATTCTTCTGAAGCAGTTGTTACGAATTGGCGTAGTTATTATGACACGGACATAAGTGAGGGTTATGTATATCGTGGGAATGTCGTTATCCCATCTGTTTTAGAACATAAAGGTTCAACCTATTCTATAGTTGGTATCCTTGACAGTGCTTTTAAAAATTGTTCATTATTAGAATCTGTTGTTATTCCAAATAGTATTGAAGTTTTAGAGCAATATGCTTTTGCAAATTGTAGAGATCTCAAAACCGTTTCCGCCAATAATCCCGAATTAAGTATTAGTCAATATTGCTTTTCGAATTGCTCAAGTTTAACATCCTTCCATATTCCCGATTCCACAACAATTATATCTCGAGGAACATTCGAGAATTGTGTGAGTTTAACTTCAATTATTATCCCTAATTCTGTCAAAATTATCGGTGGTGGTGGTGAGATGTGGGACAAGTATGAGTCTGGAGCTTTTCAAGGATGTTCTAATTTGGTCTCGGTCTTTTTTGGTAATGGCATAGAAGAAATTTACAGTAGTGCATTTTATGGTTGCGCAAGTCTTGTTTCTGCTGCTATTCCTAATTCTGTAAAAAAAATAGGGGCGGCGCTTCATGAAGATCTCCCATATGGAGCATTTCAGGGCTGTTACAATTTATCTTCTGTAGTTTTGGGTGATTCTATTAATTTCATTGGAGACAAAACATTTATGAATTGCAGAAACCTAACATCAATACAAATTCCTTCTTCAGTAACCACTATTGGTAGAGGAGCTTTCGCAAGTACAGGACTTACTTCAATTACAATACCGAATTCTATTATAGTATTACCAGGAGCATATGCAGAAAATCTTGAACATTTAGGTACATTTCAAAATTGCACAGAATTGTCTTCTGCTATATTAGGAAATTCTGTGTTAAGTTTAGATTTGTCTTTTAGAGGTTGCTCACAATTGGAATCAATTACTTGTTATGCTCTTAATCCACCAACATTACATTCTGCTTTTGATCAATGTGATTTGAATTTGATATATGTTCCAAGCGAAAGTGTGGATTTATATAAAAATGATGAATATTGGTCTGTATATGCTGATAAAATAGTTGGATTATAGTTGCATAATCATAGATAAGTTTTTTTTTGAAATGGACTTTGATAGTCTCTATGAAGCAAAATATGAGGTTGAAGAAGCAGTAGATAAAGCATTTGAATTAGCAAAGTCTTATTCACCTGCAAATATGAGGCTGTTTTTGGCTTTTGGTGATTATTATGAGATTTTCGAAAACACATCAGTATCTCCTTATGTGATAGATAATGTTGACGACTTTCGTTATGATAAAAACAGAATAGATTTTCTAACACGCTATCTACAAGGTCATTATGAAAAGCCTGCCTTTTCATATCAAGGATCAGATGGAATAGATTGTATAACAATAGAATTGATGATTTATTCTCAGTTATGGGAATCTGACTTTTTCTTAAAGATTTTGGCAAGACTAGCTTCGTTATCAATTGGTGGTGATTATTTGTGGAGACCATTTCAAGATGAAGCACCTAAAAAGAAAGGAAGTAATTGGAATTGGATTCAGCAAAGTGTCGTTCATCCTCTTTTGGAAAACGATGTTTTGCTGGGTAAATTAATCAATGATTGCTATTGTTCTAATTTACGTAATAGTTTTGCCCATTCTATTTATGACATTAATGAACAGTTTAGAGAGATTAGATACTTTAGTTTTAATCGTCCTATTCAAAAAAGAAAGAGACTTTTGTATCCTGAAAAATCACACAAAATATCGTTTGATGATTTTCAAGTAATTTTTTTAAAAGCAGCTCACCTTTCATATTATCCTTAAATCCGCAACCGATCTGCAAGAGTAATGAGTTCCAAAGTAGCAGGCCGGGAAGATGCCTTCAGGCCGTAGGGAATGGCATTTAGGTGTTTCCGTTGCACAAAATCCCCTTACCCCACGATGCGTCTTGAGGCA
>NZ_JBADWU010000096.1:0-26234 GCF_056203535.1 Candidatus Limimorpha sp.
TTGACCTTTCTGCGTACAAACATGCCCGCAAGGTACGAATTTTCGGGCTTGCGTCACCCACGTCACCATCTTGATTTTTAAACAATATTGATTTTTAGCAAGTTACAAACATTAAAAAAACAGCTGTCAAAGTCAGGAAAAAACTTAGGCATCTATATACTTTCAGACCCAAACAGAGATTCCCGTCTAGCGACGGGAACGGAGACCGTGGGGGATAAACAAAGAGCGGCGGCGACTAAGTTTCACACTAAACGCGATGACAGGTCGCCGCCGCTTGTTTACGAGTCCCTAAGTCCTCCATTCCCGACCAAAGGGCGGGAATCCATATAAATTCTTTTCGCTACAAAATCAGTCATCTGTTATACTACAGCCAATCATTTTTTTGTCACTCAAATTAAATTAAAAAGTTTATGGCAGCCAAATTTAGATATTTATCTGTCGTGATTTTTAGCGCGAAAACCTAAGATTTTGAATCAAAACATAAACTTTTGACACGAAATCGGGCTCACGAATCAAAAAAAATGTCTTCATCGCCACTTCTGAATCAAAAAACAACCCTTTTCCTTGTCAAAAGTGGCATAATCCATCCAATTTATTGAAAAACAAGGTGTCAAAAAATGTCACTGTTTTCAAAATCCATCATTATATTTTTGCGCCAGCAATCAGCTGAGAGCGTAGCCAAGCGGCATCCCGTAGGTAGTCCCATCTCGAAGCTGTGAGCAGGCACCCCTCTCTTGGGACTGAGGGTACTGCCGGAAAGGATTTAAAATCATGTCAATCCTTGAACATAACCCAGCAACCCCTCTACAAGAGATCAATAAGGAGGCAAGTTGCACCATCACCAAGCCAGGACGCTTCTCTTTCTTCAGAGCGCCCGCAAAAACCGTCATGCCGTATAAGGCTGCCGACATCAAAGGGGTGTACCAATACATCACGCTCTACTCCCCAGCCCAGTCGGCCACTAACGCGCTCCGCGCCATCGACGACCCCAAGCAAGCCCGCGAGTTCAAGGCTTCGCACTTCGACTTCGTGTGCTTCTCCGGCACCTTCGGCTACCGCAAGGATGACGGCCTTATCCGGCACAGCGGCTTGCTCTGCCTCGACTTCGACCATGTGGGCAACCGCTTTGTCTTGTGGGAACTGCGCCAACGGCTCATCGCCGACCCGTTCTTCACCACCTGGCTGCTGTTCACCTCGCCCAGCGGTGACGGCCTCAAATGGGCCGTCAGCATCGACCTCAACCTGTGCGACCACCGCACCTGGTTCCGCGCCTTGCAAAACTATGTCCGTAGCACCTACAACCTCGAAACGGACGAGAAATGCAGCAACGTGTCACGCACCTGCTTCCTCCCCTTCGACGGCAACTGCTACGTCCACCCTTCAATACTTAATGAACCCGATGTATGTCCCTTCTAACCGCTACACCAATGGAAAACAATCAGAATAACACCGAGGTCTTCGACCCTATCTATTGGGCCAACCTCAATAACGGCAAGACCACAAAGTCCAACGAACCGATATCATCCATAGTGGTCCACCCTGCAAACGGCACTTCGGGCAGCGACGACACGACAGCACAAGTCACCGAGCTGGCAGAAATCATCGTCAGCCAAGGCATCGACATCACCGAAGGCTACGGCAACTGGCTCAAACTCGGCTTCGCCCTCAGCGACGGGCTGGGTGAAGAAGGTAGAGACATCTACCACAACCTCAGCCGCATGAACGCCGATTACGACCCCGCCGAATGCGACAGGCAATACAATGCTTGTCTGCACAGCCAGGGCCAAGGCGTCACCCTCAAGACCTTCTTCCAGATGGCCAAGGATGCCGGCATCGACCTGAGCAGGTTCGCCAAAGAGCACAAAGGCACCGACACCGTCCCTTCGGCAACTTGTGCCAAAAATGCCAATGTGCCAAATGACACAGATAACGAAAAAGAAGGAAAAACACCTGTTTCGTGCAATTGTGCAACAGGATGGCACGATGGCACAGTGGCACAATCGGAGCCCATGCTACCCGGCAATGGTAAGACTTTTTGCGACAAGATAGCCCGCGAAGAATGGCCCGAGTTCTGTCTTCCCATCCTCGACAGCCAGAACGACATTGTGGGGAAAGACAAGATGATACTCGGTTCGCTCAACCTCGTGTCAGGCATTTTGCCTAAGAGCCTTTACAGCATCTACGACCGGCGCCGCGTTTACGCACCGCTCTACAACATCCTTTACGGAGGTTTCGCCACCAAGAAAGGCGACCTCGAGGCCTGCAAACAGTTGGTCGTTCCCATCAAGAATGAGATGCGTCGCCTCTACGAAGCCCAAAAGGACACTTACGACCAAGAGGTGGCCACATGGGAAAACGCACCCAAGGGAGGACGGGGACCTGCACCCGTCGAGCCTGTCATGCGCACGCCTTTCGTTGCCGCCAACAGCTCGACATCAGCCATCTACCGGACCCTCGATGCCAACGAAGGCTGGGGACTGATGTTTGAGACCGAAGCCGACACCCTAACCAACATGCTCTCAAAAAGCGACTATGGCGACTACAGCGACCTGCTGCGCAAGGCGCATCACCACGAGTGTTCGACGATGGTACGCGTCAGCGAACACCTCAACATCGAGATTGAAGAGCCTCGTCTTTCAGTGCTGCTCACCTGCACGGGCTCACAGTTGCCTTTGCTCTTGCCCGCCAGCAATGTGAACAACGGTTTAGCATCGAGGTTCCTTTTCTATGCCCTACCCGACAGCAAGGTTGAGTTCCGCAACGTGTTCGAAGGCAACGACATGCCCATCGAAGACATCTTCAAGGAACGTGGCCAGAGAATCCTCTGCCTCTATCATACCTTGCTCGACCGCGAGTCGCACCCCATCCAGTTCCTGATGACAAAGTCACAGCAACAAGAGTTCGTCAGCACCTTCAACGAGGTGTTGAAAGAGCAGTTCGCCATGCTCGGCAACGGCATCCAAGGGTTCATCTTCCGATTAGCATTGGAATGTTACCGTTATGCCATGGTGCTGACCGCGTTGCGACGTCTATCCGAACGCTACGGCAGCGAAGAAGGTCTCTTCGATGACGACGAGCAGGCTCTGGTCTGCGACGACCGCGACTTCCACATCGCCATGACCATCATCGGCTGCCTGGTCAACCACACCGGACGCGTCTATGCCGTCATTGGCGGCAACAGCGACGACCCCTTTGCCAAGGCTCCTTCCCAACCTTCGACCGAACTCAAGAACTATTTCATGGCACTTCCCGATGGCCGTGAGTTCAAGACCGCCGAAGCTATGGAGGTGGCCGCCAAGCAAGGCATACCCGAACGCACCGCCAAAAGGCTGTTAGGCGACATGGTGAACCGTTTCCTGGTTCTCGACCACCCACGGCACGGCTCTTATCACAAAATCAGAAAGGAGGAATAAGCTATGGACAAATTCCCCATCCGTTCCTACACTAAGAAGGAATTGGCCTTCTGCTATTTCCCCACTGCCGAAAATCCACATTCGGCCGTCAACCACCTGATGAGATGGATTAACAACTGCACGCCGTTGCGCAATGCCCTCGAAGAGCAAGGCTACCAGAAAACCGCCAAATGGTTCTCGCCGCGCGAAGTCCGTCTCATCATCGAATACCTCGGCGAACCGTAAATCCATCTTTAAGTTGGTGCCTAACAGAGTCTCAAACACAGATTTTTGATTGATTTTTGACTTCGATTTTCATCGGATTTCTTGCCGAAGGCAATCAAAAAAAACAAAACCAGAACAATTGTTTTACAAAATGTCCTCGAATCGCACGCAACGTATAGCATCGTATAGGTGCCCAATCGCGTCGTTGTATTTTTGCATCGTGATTTCAAGGCAAGGCCTACCGAACGGCTACCGAATGGCTACCGAAGGAATGAGGTCGGGAAAACGGACGAATAAAGCCTGCCTAAAGTCGCATAACCAAATTATAAACCTTTATCCCCGCTACCCGCTCCGCGGAATACAAAAGACCTCCCTTAGGGGAGGTTGGGAGTGGAAAACAAGATGGCAAAGATAACCCCCATCAACGTAATCAAAGGCATCAGTGGCAAGTACGGCAAAGGATCGAACGACTACTTCGCCACCAACTCATCGAGCAACAAGATCCGTCTTGCAAAGCTCAGCAACCCATTCAAAGGCCCTGCCTCCGAGAAGCAGTTGGAGCAACAGGCGAAATTCGCCGCCCGTTTGGCTGCGGCAAGTGCTTGGCTCAACGCAAACAAGCCCAACGAGACGAACGGACCAAAGGGAACGGAGTTGTACCAGTATGCCCAGAAGCTGAAATTCCAATTCGAGCTCAGCAACATCACCCAAGTGCTCTACAAGTACATGGATGAGAACAACGTCATCAACCTTCCCGAAGCAGGAAATGGCAAGGTTCACCCTTACAATCTTGCTCCGCACGAACCTGAAGACTGACACTAACGGCCTCAGACTGATGACAAGCCAGCCCCAGCACCTTGCGGTGCCGGGGCTGCGCTGTTTTTACTGACATTCCCCAAAAACAGACATCATTCCCTTGAAAAAGTGTGTAATTTCAAAAATATTCGCTTGAAAAAGTGTGAGAATTTCGAATTATTCGCTTGAAAAAGTGTGAGAATTTCGAATTATTCCCTTGAAAAAGTGTATTTTTGCAGCCTAACAATGAAAGGAATCATCGTATGTTGAAACGCAAGATGGAAGAAACGCTGCTGCGCTGGAAAGATACAAAAAATCACAATCCATTGGTTATTAAAGGAATACGCCAATGCGGAAAAACATATATCGTTCAGCAATTTGCGAAAACGAATTATAGGAACACGGTTTATGTCAATTTTTCACTTCAACCTGAAAAAATCAGCGCCTTTGTCGGGTCGAAAAATGTGGATGTCATTTTGATGAACTTATCCACGATGATGCCTGAAGCGAAATTCGTCCCCAACGACACCTGCATCATCCTCGATGAGATACAGGATTGTCCCGATGCCAGAACAGCCCTGAAATCGTTCAAGCTGGATGGCCGTTTCGATGTCATCGCCACCGGATCGCTGCTTGGAGTGAAAGGTTATGGAGCCATGCAAAAGAAAGGAGCCACACCATCGTTAGGCAAAAACTCCGTTCCCGTTGGCTATGAGACCATCGCCGAGATGTATCCTCTTGACTTCGAAGAATTTCTGTGGGCAAATGGTATCCGACCGGAAGTAATCGATTTGCTACGGACAAGTCTCAAAGAGGAACGTCCCATTCCCGAAGGCATTCACCAGACCATGATGCAGCTTTTGTATAGGTATGTGGCGGTGGGCGGCTTGCCCGAGGTCGTCAACAAGTTCCTGGAAACAAAGCATTTCGGTCAGGTCTCGAAGGTTTTCCAATCCATCATCAGCGAATACGAAGACGACATGACGAAATATGCCGACGACAATGAAAAGGCTCGCATCCGCGAATGTTTCGAGTCGATTCCAAAGCATTTAGCCAAGGAATACAAGAAGTTTCAGTATTCGACCGTGCGGAAAGGTGGACGTGCTGCCGATTATCAAGGAAGTCTGCAATGGCTTGAAGATGCAGGAATCATACGCCGATGCTACAACACGACCATCACCGAACTGCCCTTGGAAGGAAATGCCATCGACGATTGTTTCAAGGTATATGTTTCCGACAT
The DNA here is from genome assembly GCF_056203535.1 of Candidatus Limimorpha sp. NCBI lineage: Bacteria > Pseudomonadati > Bacteroidota > Bacteroidia > Bacteroidales > Candidatus Limimorpha > Candidatus Limimorpha sp. Next base: position 5,653 of record NZ_JBADWU010000096.1, read on the forward strand.
CGGACTGCTGGTCGCCATGCTCGATTCCGGCACGCGCACCGACATCCTTCAAGGCAACCTGCATGGCTACAAAGGCGCCATCTTCGAGAATCTGGTAGCGGACTTCTTAGGAAAGAAAGGCCAAAAACTGTATTACTTCCACAAGGATTCAGGCCTCGAACTCGATTTCCTGGTTCGCTATCAAGGTGAATGTGTGCCATTGGAAGTGAAAGCCAAGTCGGGAAAAGCCAAAAGCCTGACGACAGTGCTGAAAAATGCCGAACATTACCATGTGACAAAGGCAATGAAATTTGGCAACTACAACATCGGACGCGAAGGCCCGTTGCTCACTTTACCGCTTTACATGGTTTTTCTCCTTGATTTCGAGGACGATGACAGCATCACGATAGAAAACATCGACATCGACGGAATCAACAGGATGGCAATAAATAACCCAACAAACAAACATTAACACCCATGCAAATCAACGAATCACTGCAACAATACATTGAAAACGAGATTTTGCCCCGTTACGACCATTTCGATGCCGCCCATCGCCGCAACCACGCCGACGACGTCATCAGGAGGAGCCTCGATTTGGCTGCGCATTACGACGTCAACATTGATATGGTTTATGCCATCGCCGCTTTCCACGACACAGGCCTTTGCGAAGGCCGCGACACACACCATCTGGTTTCGGGGCGCATCATCCGTGAAGACACCTTTTTAAAAAAGCATTTCACTGCTGACGAAATCGAGACCATGGCGCAAGCCGCCGAAGACCACCGCGCTTCGAAAGGCAGCGAACCGCGCAGCATTTATGGCAAAATCGTCGCCGAAGCTGACCGACTCATCATCCCCGAAACCGTCATTCAGCGTACCATCCAATTTGGATTGGACCATTATCCCGAATTTGACAAAGAAGGTCAGTATCAGCGTTTTCACCAGCATATCATGGAGAAATATGCCGATGGCGGCTACCTGAAGTTATGGCTGCCCGAATCGGAAAATGCCGCCAAGTTGGAAGAACTCAGGAGCATCATCCGCGATGAGGAAAAACTCAAGGCTTGCTTTGAAACGGAATATCAGAAATTGATGCAATAGTTTTTCTAAAAGTCTATTTGTCCAATTGTCAAAATGTCCATAAGTCCAAAAGTCTAATTGTCCAAAGGTCTAATTGTCCAAAGGTCCATAAGTCCAATCGTCCAATTGTCAAATTGTCAAATTGTCAAATTGTCCAAAAGAAAATCCCCATCATTCCAAATAAATTCATACTTTTGCACCCAAATTTTTGAGTACTATGTTTGAAGGATTAAGCGAGAAACTTGAACGCTCGTTCAAGATATTGAAAGGCCAAGGCCGCATCACCGAAGTCAACGTGGCCGACACCATGAAGGAAATCCGTCGTGCATTGTTGGATGCCGATGTCAGTTATAAGATTGCAAAAGACGTCACTAACAACATCAAGGAGAAGGCTTTAGGTCAGAAAATCCTTACCGCCGTGAAGCCTGGCGAAATGATGGTCAAGATCGTCCACGACGAGTTGGCCGAACTGATGGGCGGCGAAGCTACCGAAATCAACCTCAAAGGACAGCCAAGCATCATCCTCATCGCTGGTCTGCAAGGTTCCGGTAAAACCACTTTTTCCGCCAAACTAGCTTCCTACCTGAAACGCAAGAAGAGCAAGAACGTGCTGCTCGTGGCTGGCGACGTTTACCGTCCGGCTGCTATCGACCAATTGAAAGTCCTTGGCGAACAGGTTGAAGTTGAAGTGTATAGCGAAGAAGGAAACAAGAATCCGGTTCAGATTGCCCAAAACGCCATCGAATACGCCAAACGCCAAAACAAACACGTCGTCATCATCGATACCGCAGGCCGTTTGGCCGTTGACGAGCAGATGATGGACGAAATTGCAAACATCAAGAAAACTGTTCAACCTCATGAAACACTGTTCGTAGTCGACTCCATGACTGGTCAGGATGCCGTCAACACAGCCAAGGCTTTCAACGACCGTCTTGATTTCGATGGCGTAGTCCTCACCAAACTCGATGGTGACACCCGTGGCGGTGCCGCCTTGACCATCCGCACCGTCGTCGAGAAACCTATCAAGTTCGTCGGTATCGGCGAAAAGATGGATGCCTTGGATGTCTTCTATCCGAAACGTATGGCCGACCGTATCCTCGGCATGGGTGATATCGTTTCTCTCGTTGAACGCGCTCAAGAGCAGTTCGATGAAGAAGAAGCCAAGAAACTGCAGAAGAAACTGGCCAAGAACGAGTTCAACTACAACGACTTCCTAAAGCAAATCCAGCAAATCAAGAAGATGGGTAACCTGAAGGATCTGGCCAGTATGATTCCTGGCATGGACAAGGCTTTGAAAGGCGAAGAAATTGACGACGACGCTTTCAAGAGCATCGAAGCCATCATCTACTCCATGACGCCAGCCGAACGCGAAAACCCAAGCCTGCTCAACGGCAGCCGCCGCAAGCGCATTGCCCTCGGCAGCGGCACTTCAATCGTCGAAGTCAACCGCCTCGTCAAGCAATTCGAAGAAACCTCAAAGATGATGCGCATCATGACGACCGGTGGCGGCAAAAAAGCCATGCGTATGATGAGCGCCATGAATGCAAGAAGAAGATAATGTTTTTTTTTCAGGTTCCAGATTTCTTAATCTTTTGAATCTTTAAATCTTGAATTTTTAAATTTTAAATCTTTAAATCTTAAATCAAAGAAGATGAACAAGATAATTGACGGCAAAGCCATTGCCGAACAAATGAAAAAAGAAATCGCTGCCGAAGTTGCAGACATGATTGACCATGGCATGGATGCCCCGCATTTGGCAGCCATTATCGTTGGTGAAGACGGCGCAAGCCAGACCTACGTCGCATCAAAAGAAAAAGCCTGTCACTCCGTCGGCATGACTTCTTCGGTCTACCGTCTTCCGGAAAGCATCACCGAGCAGCAACTGCTTGAAACGATTGACTTCCTGAACAAAGACCCCGAAATCAGCGGATACATCATCCAACTTCCTCTGCCAAAACATATTAACGAGACAAAAATCATCAACGCAATAACCCCTGAAAAAGATGTTGACGGTTTCACAAGCATCAATGCGGGCAGAATGCAGTTGGGTCTCCCTTGCTTTGTTCCGGCTACTCCTTTTGGCATTGTTGAACTCATCAAGCGTTCCGGCGTTGACACCGTTGGCAAAAACGTTGTCGTTTTGGGACGTTCAAATATCGTTGGCACGCCTGTGGCCGTTCTTCTGTCGCGCAAAGGTTTCGACGCTACCGTCACCCTGTGCCACAGCAAGACACAGAACCTGGCCGAAATCACACGCCAAGCCGACATTATCGTGGCTGCCATCGGCAAGCAAGGCTTCGTGACCGCCGACATGGTGAAGCCTGGCGCAACCATCATCGATGTTGGCATTCATCGCATCAACGCTCCCGAAAGCCCGAAAGGTTATGTCATTAAAGGCGATGTCGACTACGATGAAGTCGAAAAAATCGCAGGAAAAATCACCCCTGTACCAGGAGGCGTTGGTCCAATGACCATCGTTTCGTTGCTGCACAACACCTTGATGGCCGCCAAGCACGAAATCTATCCAAAGGATTGAAAAACTTGCTTGTATTTATATTATTGATTTGCGCCATGACATCCAATGTTGTGGCGCAAACTATTGGTAACCCGCCCTTCCGTTCCTATTTGCCGGAAGAAGTTAGGGAAACTTCCGGACTGTTTTTCCACAACGGAAAAATCTGGACTCACAACGACAGCGGCGGTCAACCCATACTTTATGCTTTGGACACGACCAATTTTGAAATCGTCCAACGCATCACTTTAGTCAATGCAAAAAACAAGGACTGGGAAGATGTGTGTACCGACGGCGAAATGGTTTTCGTAGGCGACGTAGGCAACAACAAAGGTTCACGCGACAACCTGAGAATCTTCACTTTTCCTTTGAATGCAATCCCACCAGAAGGTGATGCCGAAATCACAGTCGACACCATAAAATTCCGCTTTGGCGACCAAACCGACTTTGAAAAACGCAAGCAAGACACCGATTTCGACTGCGAAGCCATCTTTGCAACCGACAAATACCTTTATCTTTTCAGCAAGAACTGGGTGACGGAAACCACACGGCTTTACCGCCTCAACAAAACCGGCAAAAACCAAGTTGCAGAAGTCGTAAGTTGGTTTAATTCAGATGGTTTGGTCACGGGAGCAGATTATAACAAAGAGAAAAACGTTTTGGCCATCGTAGGCTACCGCAACAAGATTTGGGAGCCTTTTCTCTATCTCATTTCCGATTTCGACGAAGATATTTACAAAGCCAAAGGCATCCGCATAGCACTGCCCAATCACCTTGGCTGCCAAACCGAAGGCATCTGTTTTTACAACGATTTGAAATGCTTCATTTCGGCAGAAACCTCACCGACATCCTCAACAAGAATCTTCACCGTCGATTTCAACAAATGGATTGACCGGACGAGACCGTAATCTTTTTCTTTTTTATTGTCAGACAGCACAATAATCTTATCTTTGCCGTGTTTTTACTGACGACATGAAAAGATTGACATTCATATTCTTATTGGTTTTGATGGCAGCAGCAGTGCCAGCCCAGACCAAAAAAGCCGCGAAAGCCTACGCCGCAGCAGAAGAAGCGTTTTTCAACAAAGACTACGACCTCGCCCAAAAAGAGCTTGACAAGGCCTTGGATGCAGACCCAAATCATTGCTATTCATGGCTTTTGCAAGGTGATTTAGCCTTGACAAAAGGCGATTACCAGACCTCAGTATCGGCCTACGAACGCGCACTTTCCATCGACCCGACCATCAGAATCGGGAAAGAATTGGAGTTGGCAAGATTCAGGAAGGAAATGCAGGAAAATCCCGTTCCATTCAATCCGCAAAGTATTGGAAACCAAGTCAACACAAGCGATGACGAGTATATCAACATGGTGCTTTTTGATGGGTCGAAAATGCTTTTGACACGCCGCATCCATTCCAAAAACACTTTCGATGAAGAGAGCCTTTTCCAAAGCGAATGGCAAGACGGACAATGGCAACTGCCACAGCTGTTCGAACTGCCCAATCTGCAAAGCAACTGCATCGGAGCGGCCTTTTGCTCACCTGACGGTCAAAACCTATATTTTTCATACAACGATGGCGATCCGCACGGCAGCCGCGACATTCTTTCCGCCGAATTGGGAAATGGCACCTGGGCTTGGACAAAGAAAGTTCCGAATATCAATTCAAGCAGCTGGGAATCACAGCCTTGCCTCAGTCCCGATGGAAAGGAAATGTTTTTCACAAGAAGAGTAAAAAGCTATTCGCAAATCATGTATTGCACGCGCGACAGCGCGAATGGCGCATGGTCGCAGCCCAGAAGAATGGATTCCATTATCAACAAGACTGATGGCAACCAAATGGCGCCATTCCTGCATCCCGATGGCAAGACCTTGTATTTTTCGTCCGACAAACTGCTCGGCATGGGTGGTTACGACATTTTCATGAGTCAGCGCAATGCCAGCGGACAATGGAGCGAGCCTGTCAATTTGGGCTATCCCATCAATACGGAACAGGACGAAATCAATTTTTACGTTGCGCCTGATGGCAAAACCGCCTTCATTTCGTCGCAACGCGATGGCGGTTTTGGCGGTTACGACATCTACACTTTTGAATTAAACGAATCATTGCGTCCCGAAGCCGTCACCTATTTTGATGGCGAAATCGTGGAACTGGATGTTTATCCCGAAGAAATCACCCCTGGCGACACCTTGACAATCAAAAACATACAATTCGAGTTCAATAGCGCAGCTCTCACCAAAGATTCAAAAGCCGGCATTGAAAAAATCGCAGAATTGTTACAGTCTCATCCTGAATTTAATGCCGAATTGGCCGGTCACACCGACAATGTGGGCCATGAAAGCTACAATCAGAAACTTTCAGCCGACCGCGCCAACGCCGTCAGAAACGCCCTTATTAATATAGATGTAAAATCAGACAGGTTGACGGCAAAAGGTTACGGCAGCTCCCAGCCTCTTGTCCCGAACGACTCGGAAGAAAATCGGGCAAAAAACCGCAGGACTGAACTAATTATTTTGAAATAGTGCTATCTTTGCGCCCAAAATACACAATCACCATGAAAAAGACATTTTCTCTTTTAGTTTTATTATTTGCAGCAATATTTGCTCAAAGCGCACCTGTCAGTATTGAAAAAGCACACAGCGTTGCATCCAAGTTCTTGACCGCCAATGCAAAAAGTAATGTCAGCCGAAATGCGGAAGTCGTTTATACCTTTACCGCCACAGACGGCACGGCCTGCATTTACGTTTTCAACACCGACAAAGGTTTCGTCCTCGTTTCAGCCGACGACCACGCATACCCTATTTTGGGCTATTCCGAAGAAGGCCAGTTCGACATCGACCAGATTCCCGAAGGTCTTAATTTTCAACTGAATAGTTTTGTTGAACAGATTGAATGGGCTATTCGCGAAGACTACATCACCGATGATGTCGTTGCACAATGGCGGCAGGTCGAATGTGATGGCAACCTTTTGTCACACAGAAACGAAAGAACAGTAGATGCTTTGATTAGAGACACTTGGAATCAGAATTGCTATTATAACGACTTATGCCCATACGACAAAAACGGTCCTTGCGAGCGTGTTTATGTCGGCTGCACAAGTCTTGCCGTCGGACAAATCTTGCGTTACTGGGAATATCCCGAACATGGTCAGGGCACGGTTTCATACACGCCTTCTGGCTATCCTTTTCAATCTGTGAACCTTTCTGAAGCCACCTATGATTATGCGAACATGCCCGACAATCTTACTGGTGGAAGTCCAGAAATTCAACGCACCGCCACAGCCACCCTGCTTTGGCATATTGGCGTAGCCTTACATGCCAGTTACGGCCCCAACGGAACAAGTGCAATCCCCGAGAACGTTCCCAACGTGTTAAAGAACAACTTCCTATACACCAACGGATTATATGGACAATGGAAAGACGACAACGATAGCTGGATCACGCAATGCAAGGCTTCCCTCGACCAAGGTTGCCCTATTCATTACAGCGGTTGGAGCGAAAGTGGTTCTGGCCATAGTTTCGTCTGCGACGGCTACAACAGCAACGACCAATTCCATTTCAATTGGGGATGGAGCGGTTCTGGAAACGGATATTATGCGATTGGAGCCTTAAACCCTTCAAGTCACGAATATAATTCAAGCAATTACGCCATCTTCAACATCCGCCCACGAACCGATGTCTCTTGCAACATCAACTTAACGGCAAATCCTAATAATGGAGGAACCGTCAGCGGCGGCGGCACCTTTCAGGAAGGGCAGTCCTGCACCATCAGCTCAACAGCCAACTCTGGTTACACTTTCCTTAACTGGACTGAAAACGGCAATTTCGTCTCCTCCTTTGCAAATTACACTTTCGCCGTGACAGGCGACAGAAACCTCGTGGCGAACTTCACACAAAACGCCTATACAATTGCCACATCGTCCAATCCTTACATTGGCGGGAGCACCTCTGGTGGCGGCAATTTCACACACGGTCAATCATGCACCGTTCACGCCACGGCAAATGCGGATTACACTTTCACGAACTGGACCGAAAACGGAACGCAAGTCTCCACTAATGCCGACTACACTTTCAACGTGACGGGCAACCGAAACCTTGTAGCCAATTTCAGTCAAAGCAATTTCACGATTACGACATCGGCCAACCCGAACAATGGCGGAACGACCACTGGCGACGGTTCTTATATGCTTGGCCAATCGTGCACCGTTCAAGCCACGGCAAACATGGGCTACACCTTCGCAAACTGGACCGAAAACGGAACAGAAGTCTCCACTGATGCCTCGTATACCTTCAACGTGACAAGCAACACGAATCTGATTGCCAATTTCGAAGCCGAAGTTTATGAAATCACCGTCGATTGTGATGCTGAAATGGGAACCGTTAGCGGTGGCGGGAGTTTCATTTACGGACAGACCTGTGGCGTGTTTGCACAAGCCAAAGATAATTACATCTTCGAGAATTGGACTGAAGACGGAATCGTGGTAGCAACAGACAACCTCTTCTCTTTTGAAGTGACCGGCAATCGCAATCTGACGGCAAACTTCTTACCCACCATCGTCGAAATCAGTGCCACGACCAATCCTGAAAACAGCGGAACAATAACAGGGACTGGCATTTACAGCCTTGGCGAAAGCGTCACGCTTTCAGTGCTGCCAAATGCCTACTACACCTTTGAAAATTGGACGGAAAACGGCGAAATCGTCTCAACCGAACCTGAATATACCTTTGTCGTCAACGGAGAAAGGGACCTCGTTGCCAACCTGTATTATTTCGATGGCATAGTCAATCATGAGGAAAGCGATTTCATAGTCTACCCGAATCCGGCCCACGATTTCGTCATTATCGAAGGCAACGGCATTAAGGAAGTCAAGATTTACAATCTTTATGGCCAGCTCCTGCTTTCCGAAGACATCAGCGATAATTCTGAAATCAGGCTGAACATCAGCAACATTCACGCACCAGTTTGTTTTGTCGTGCTTCACACCGAAAGCGGAACCATCACAAAGCGCATCATCAAGGAGTGAGGTATGAAAAGAAAACTTGGACATCTTGCGCTGATATTCATTGCTTTCATCCAAATGTCTTGCACCAAAGACCCTACTGAAAAAGAAACGTCATTTTCAATTTTAGGTGACAGCTATTCGACTTTCGAAGGCTTTGTGACCCCTGAAAGCAATGACGTTTGGTACAATTTGCCGCCTGACAACTACATCAACGTCACGGATGTCAGCCAGATGTGGTGGTGGCAAGTCCAAAAAGCCATGAATTGGGAACTCGACCACAACAATTCTTTTTCCGGCTCGGTTCTTTGCAATTGGGACACCACAAATTATTATGGGCCACATTCTTTTATTCGTCGTGCCGATGATTTGGGGAATCCCGATGTCATCTTTGTTTTTGGCGGCACCAACGATGTTTGGCAAAAAGCGCCACTCGGCGATTTCCAATATAATGATTGGACGGATGAAGACCTTTGTCTTTTCCGTCCCGGATTGGCTTTTCTATGCGCGAAACTCAAGCGGAGCTACCCCACAGCAAAGATTTACTTTATGGTTGACATGCAACTCGGTCAGGAAATAGTCGATTCTTTTCACACCATCATTGCTCATTACCAAGTGAATTATATTGATTTGTACGGCATTGACAAAGACTGGGACCATCCAACGGTATTTGGGATGAAATCCATTGCAGATCAAACGATTGCTGCAATTCGAAAATGATTTAATGACGGAAACGGTATCTGACCGTCAAGTCCTTCATGTCGGGTTGGGGAACATCCCAATAGGGCTTTTCTCCATCTTCGTTATCGTCCTCAATTTCATCATTTTTGTCTTCGTCATTTTCTTCTTCCCAATGAAATTCTTCCTTTTGCGGCCCTTTGCGACGATAAATGAAAGCGAGAAAAACTCCCGTAAGGAATCCTGCCAGATGGCCTTCCCATGAAATGTTCATCGGCTTGGCGAACACGGGAATCATGCCCCAGATGAAACTGCCGTAAAGGAACACCATAATCAGCGAAATGGCGATCAGCTTGGCATCGCGGCGAATGAAGCCGCTGGTAATGAGGAAAAGGTTCAGGGCATAAACCAAGGCACTGGCACCGACATGAACACCCTGCGTGGCGATACACCAGGTGAGCAAACCGCTGATGAAAATTGACAAGGCAAAAACCTTCGGGGCGATGCTCTGGTAACAATAGAAAAGCGCCGTGCCCAAGACAAGTATGGGAACGCTGTTGGTAAACAGATGCTCCCAACTGGCATGAAGGAAAGGCATGGTGAAAATGCCGTAAAGGCCTTTCCATGAATGCGGCATCATGCCATATTTGCCCAAATCGATGCCAAAACAATACTCCATCAGTTTCACAATCCACATAAGGACAACGAAACAGACGGGAACGAACAGACACCCGAAAAATTTTTTCTTTTCCTGCTTTTCTTCCATAGCGATGCCGTTTTTGCAATAATTGTGCCTTTGCAAATATCGGTAATTATGGCAGAGAAAATCGCTGTAAAAATGGCATTATTTCTTCCAAACGTTCACGATTTCACCGATGTAGGCATAGTGGATGCCCATGCCTCGGTCGCCATAGAAGGCTTTCACATCATCGCAAAGTTGGTCCAATTCAAATTGGTGCGCATAGATGATTTTGCACTCGATGGCGAGATTGGCTTCTTCGAAAATCGGGTTGCCCAGCTCGGTGAAGGTAGGGTGGAGGCCAGCCGGAGTGAGTTTGTCGCCTTCGCGGCCGGAATGTGAGCCAATGTAAACCAAAGCGTCGTGCATCTCCTCAGGAAAAGCGGTGACGGTGAAATATTCGTTGCGTTGCATAAATTCGTGCGTGTAGCGGTCGGTGGAGACGTAGACCGTGAAAATCGGCTTGTTCCAAAGCACGCCGAGGTCGCCCCAGCCGATGGTCATGGCGTTCATGTCGCCTTCCTTGCCGACGGCGAGCGCCATCCAGTCGTCGCGCAACATGCTGACCGTGTTGCGGATTTGGTCGGGTTCAATTGCCTTCCAAGTTGCTGAATCGTTGCTCATTTCTGTTTCAGTTTCAGTAGTTTGAATTGCGTTTTCTTTCTCGTTGCATGATGCCAATCCGAAGAGCATCAGTACTGCAAAGATACAGGATTTGATTGATTTTGCCATGATATGATGTTTAAATGTGATTGCCGAGTTTTGTGCCGACATACATGCCCGCCCAGACGAAAAGCAGACAAAGGACAACGGTGCCCAAAATGTAGGCGCCAGCGTTGAGATAATTACCCGAACGCAACATTTCCAACGACTGCGCCGAGAAAGTGGAGTAGGTGGTTAAGCCGCCGCAAAGGCCGACGGTGAGCATGAGTTTCCAATCTCCATTCGTGCAGGCCGCCATGAAAAGTCCGATGAGGAACGCGCCGATGCCGTTGACGCTTAATGTGGCTATCCAAGAAGAACAATGCAAGGCGTTGCTAGCAAGGGTGGCCAAATAGCGCAGTATGCTTCCCGCTGCACCGCCGAGACCGACTATGAGAATGTTTTTGAGCATGATGGAGAGATATAATTCTTGTCTTACTCCTTGATAATGAAAATAATGTCAGATAAAGCTCTGTATTCCTTACCAGCAAAGCTAAAATGGATTTCCTGTAAGGTTTTTTCGTTGAAATTTTCCAAATAGGAATTTATTTTGGGCTCCATCAAAGAAAAAGCCCGTTTCATTTTCCAAGATTGAGCAAAGTCGGTGGAATCTACTAATACGATGAAGAGCCTGTTTTCTGCTCCGAATAATCTTGGACTTTGGTTTTCGTAAAGCCATTTTGTAAGTTCAATCGGATTCGCTTGGGCTTCTTTAACAATCTCTTTTTTAACGTTGTTAAGTTTGTCGGTGATGTTTTTTTGATTATGAAGTTCCAATTCTTCTGTTAGATGATAAAGCTGCTCTGTATCTGTCAAATTCCTGTCGGGTGTTATGCCATGAAGTTTTGCTTGCTTTTTCAGCCATGTCAGTTCGCTGTTTCCCAATTTCTGCATTATCTTTTCGCCCATGAACTGTGCAGGGAAATAGGTGACTTTCAAGTCTATTGGGAAATCTTCGATAAAGAAATCCACGCTTTTTATCTCTCCAACTGCCGACAGCACTTTTTCGTGTTTCTTGAAAATGGATTCGATTAGGTATGAAGTCCAATTGTTATACCAACTAATCCTTACGAAATCCCATGCATTGGAGGCAATCCTGTCAAACTTGCTTTGCAGAACATCGTAGTCACTGATGACCTTTACATATCTGCGGATAAGGTATTGGTCTAATGAGTTTTCTTGGTCTCCTCCCCAAACGTAATTGTCGATTCTACGCAATCCGCTTTTTAGCTTTTCTTCATCAACTCCAAATTCTTTGTACCATTCATTATTCCTGTTCTTGAGAAATGAGTCAAGCATTTGCTCTCCCTTTGGATGCTTTTCAAGCAAATCATACAGTTCTTGGAATTGCTCTGTGATTATTGATTTTTTTAGTGTCAATTTGTTTGCTTCGGTAAATTGCTTTATTTGTTTCCCTCTGCAAACAGCTCTGACTTTTAACCAAATGAGTCCGTTTTTGTTATGGTTGAAGGCAAAAAGGTTTTGATTACGGAATTCCGTATTCCAATGTTCGAAGTTGGTCATTATGATGTTTGTTTTGGTGTACAAATTAAAAGGATTTCGCTACTGCCAGCAACACTGCCTTTCCCACCTTTGGAATTGCAATACATTTTGTCCTTAACTCTGACATTTCTGTAAGGTTCTATCAATGAGATCATTGAGTTGATGTCAGGGAAACTCCTGTCGTTATAGCTGATTATCCAATATGGAATGTGTTGTGAAAGACAGAATAATTCTTTAAAAGAATCAACGATTTCCGTTTTCTTGTCAAAGCCACTGTGTCGTTGAGGCTCGTATCGTTTTGTGCCGTTCACAAACTGCTTGTCTTTCCAATATTCAGTGTAAGTTTCCAATAGGTGATAAAAACCTTGATAATCAGCGTGGCTGTCGCAGTATGGTGGGTCAAAATAGGCCAAATCAATGTTTTGCAATCTTGGCAGCAGGCTTAGAATGTCATCGTTGTAGCTTTGGTTTTCTTGGCCATTATCGAAGACGGCTTCATTGTATTTGGGAAGGATTTCTAAAAAAAGTTCTTTCACAGGACGTATCAGGCTTCGGTTGCGTTTCACTCTTTCAGGGTCATTTGCGTAATTAAGTGCTTGTGTATGTGCAAAATGTCCCATGGTGATTTTGCGGGTCAAACTACGGTTCATGACAGCAAAGGCTAATGCTTGTTTGTATGGGTTGGACAGCCTTGGAATATTTGCCCTGAAATTGTCGATGAATACAGAATCACTTTGTTGAAAGAAAATTCCTGTGAACACGTTTTCCATCAAAGTGTATTCGGATTTGTCAGGTGCAGGTTGAAATAACATTTCAATATCAGAACGTGATAAAGTTTCGCTTTTGTTCTCGATTAATGCTTTCCCAATCTGATTGTTGAAACTCAGAAAATCATTCGTAATAGTCTTAAAACCATTTTGTTTGAAGAAGTAGCTGACAGATTGTGACCCGGAAAAAGCATCAAGGACGGTGTGGATGTTTTGGGGTATAAACTGGTTTATCCATGGCAAATGGGAAATTTTAGCCCCCAAATACTGTGGCTTAGGGAATTGATACGAGAAATACTTATATTCTTCAAAAAGAGAATCCACCATCACAAGGACATTTCGACCATTGATTTTTCTTTGCGCAAAATTACGGATAATATTTCAATATGGATTGATTTTCAAGGAACAATTATCCGTAAAGTTGTTAATGCTAATTTTTCAAAGAAGTGATGGGAATGACAAAAACACCGTCAGGACGTTGGTAGGCCGCGCTGCTTAAACCGCAAACGACAGCCAGAAACGACGGCGCAATGCCGTCGGGTTCGGCTTCTATGCTGGATTTTATTTTCAATAGGTTCTTGGCGGCTTCGTCGATTTGATTTGCGCCCAACTTGATTTCGACACCACCCCAACGGCCATCGGCAAGTTCAATCACGGCATCGATTTCGTTGCCTTGATAGTCTTGGTAGTGATAGAGTTTTGCACCGAAACTTTCCGCGTAAATCTTTAAGTCGCGTTCGCATAAGGCTTCGAAAAGGAATCCCAAAGTGTTGAGGTCGTTGAGCAGCATTTTGGGAGTTATGTTCAAAAGGGCGCAAGCCAATGACGGGTCGGCAAGATGCCGTTTCTCGGATTGCTTGATACGTACCGAAGAGCGTACTTTGGTAGAAAATGGCGGCTGATTGTCAATGAGAAACAATCTGCTGAAAATGTCAAGATAGGTGGCGACGACATTGATGTCAATGTCCTCGTCATCAATGGCTTTGATGTCGTTTTTGAGCGTTTTATTGCTGGCGGTAGTGCTTTCGTTTCTCGCCAAGGAACGCAGCAGCAGAAGCATTTTCGAGGTGTCGCGCTTGATGCCGTCCATGCGGTACACATCATCGCTGACGATGGCTTCGATGTATTGTTTTGGCAACATGGCAGCACGCTGCATACTGAGTCCGATGTTGGCTGGCCAACCGCCGCGCACAATGAGTTTGATGAGTCTTTGCAGCTCGACTTCACCGGTAAATGCGGCTTTGGTTTGACCTTCGCAAAGTTCTTTCAAAGAGATTTTCCCATCGGAGTCGCCTGATTCGTAAAGCGACATGGGACGCATCCTTAATCGGGCAATTCGTCCGGCACCGCTGTGCAAAATGCCTTTGTGATTCGGTGTCGCCGAGCCTGTGAGAATGAATATGCCTTTTTCGCCGCGTTCATCGACTTTGTAACGCACGGCATCCCATAGCGACGGTACTTCCTGCCATTCGTCAATCAGGCGGGGCGAGGTGCCTTCAAGGATAAGCGCAGGATCCATGACGGCCATTCTGCGGTTCTGGAAGTTGCCTTTCGGATCGCCTAAATATATTTCGCTATTGCAGTGAAAGGCCGAAGTCCAAGTCTTGCCGCACCATTTCGGACCTTCAATGCAAACGGCACCAAAGGCTGAAAGATGTTCTTCAACTTCGTCATCGATGATTCTCGGCTTGTAGTTCGACTTGTCCATTTTTTACCTCCTTTGCATTGTCTCAATCTGACATATTCTTTAATTTCAATCTGACGGATTTTTAATTTTCAATCTGATGGATTTTTAATTTAAAATATTGTAAATCAAATATGTTGTATGTTTTTATCGTTGATTTTTACGATGCAAAAATACGAATATTTTTAATATGTAAAACTCTGGCTGATGTTTTATGAAAAATAGGTCAAAATTCTTTCAAAAAAGAAATCCAATAATGGATGTTTCATCACTCAATTCCATATTTATCCGCCAGCAAATCAAGCAGTTCGTCGGCTTGCGCCATGAATTGTGCGGCTTCGTCTTTCCATTCGGGATAAGAGTCTTGCACGCCGCGCATTTGGTTCATTTTCGACAGGAAATCCGTGTTTCTTTGCAATTGCTTGAACATGGGCAGCATTTTGTGGCAAATGGCTTGTGCTTCGACGTATTTGTCGTTTTCGATGCATTCGCTTAACGCAACCAAATCGTCAGCAGTGGAGTTGACGAACACTTTTAGGATGCTTTCGATGGCTTCGTTGTCGTTGCCCATCATGGCCGAAAATTCGGGAAAGTCTTCCGCAAAATCGTTTTTGGTTCCTGCGTTTCCGTTTGTCTCTTCCTGGATTTCGGCTTGTCCGAAAATGTTCTCCAAATCGCTGAGGTTGAATGGTTTCATCAGGAACCCGTCGAAACCTTCTTCTTGTGCTAAGGTCTGAGTATACTCGGAACGGGCAGTCATGAGCAGGACAGGTTTCGTGGCATCTTTTTCCTTGAAAAAATGAAGAATGTCGTTGCCCGTCACGGCACCCATTTCACGGTCGGTGAGGATGAAGTCGAAAGGCGAAACATCTTCAAGGGCGGCTTCTACATCGGCTTTCGAGCGGCATGGAATGGCTTTGTGGCCAAGGCGCCGCAGCATGTTGTCGGTCACGGAAAGCAAAGTGTCGTCGTCATCGATAATCAGAATGTTTTTTGATGAGCAAGCTGCAACTGGTTCGTTTTGAGGTTCTTCCTGCAATTCGTATTCCACGGGTATTCTTACGGTGAAATGCGTGCCTTCACCGACTTCCGATTCCACATGAATGTCGCCTTCGAGCAGGTCGACGAGACCTTTCACCACCGAGAGACCGTAACCGCTGCCTTCGGCAAGCGTGTTGTAGGTGTCGATGCGCACAAAAGGTGTGAAAATTTCGTTGATTTTGTCAGCTGGAATGCCGACGCCTGTATCGGTGATGTGGAAAACGATGTGACTGTTTTCAAAACTCACCTTGAAATCGACCTGACCTTCCAAGGTATATTTGATGCTGTTAGAAATCAGGTTGCTTGCTATTTGCTTGATTTTCAATCCGTCTGAAATTGCCGTCAAGTTGTCTTTTACGGAAGTGGAATAATGGAAAGTCAGATTCTTTTTCTGCGCGATAGGTTCAAACATGGTGGCAACTTCGCCACACAAACGGTTGATATTGAACGGGCTTTTCTCCACTTTCAGTTTGCCTTGTTCGAGGCTCGAGAAATCCAATAGATTGGTGAGCAGGTTGAGAATGTGGTCGGCTGACTGCTGTATGGAACTGATTTCCTTTTCGTTACCTTCGGAATTCATGAGTTCGACATTGCCCATGATGGAAGTCAAAGGCGTCTTGATGTCGTGCGAGACGGAAAGCAACAGTTTGTGGCGGCTTTCCATGATTTCTTCGGTCTTTTTCTTGGCTTCTTCGGCTGCGCGACGGGCACGGTAGGCCTTGTTTACATCGTTGAGAATCAATGCGACAAAGATGATAATGAGAATCATGACCACGGTGCCGATGATGAGCGACAGCCTTGTGTTTTTCTCAATGATGACTTCGCTTTCCTCGATTTCCTTGACAGATGTGTCGAGAATGTCTTGGTTGAGGTTGAGCAGCAAGGTGGAAATCTGTTCCGAAAGCCGATTGTCGTCGCGGATGAGTTCGTTGGTCTTGGCCTCAAATTCCTTCACCTTGGCTTGGTATTCGCTTTTTGCCTTGACCGACAGCGTTTTAATGTCGTTAATCAGGGCTTGCGAAGTGGTGTCGGCTTTTTGCTGCGGCAAGGTGTCGACGCGTTGTGTTGTGATTTGCACAATGCTATCTTCGTCGGTAGGATTGAACACATTTCCAACACGTTGCCAGAATCCTTTCCGCTCTTTGGGTTTGTGTATAATGGTGTCTTTTGTCACGGTGGTGACGTAAATGGGTTCGGGTGCCGGAGGTGGCGTGTATCCGCTGATGGCATTGTCGATTTCGGCTAACGGATCGAAATAATAGAACTGCCGTGAAAGCACATAGCTGATTTGGCCTTTGCGCTGAATCAGGTTCTGAATGTCGGCCAAACGTTGCGCATTTTCTTCGCTTGGGTCGTTTTCAATCAGCGAGTCACAAATGCATTTTATGGTTTGCGTGTGCGTGCGGAACTGTCTCAGGTACTTCGAGTTATCGGAAAACGCATAAAGGTTGGCAGCCGATTGCGCTTGGTGAACGGATTGGGTCAGTTCGCTGGTTAAGGCGAGCGCACGGTTCTGCTTGTCGATGTTGAGCCGCTGGTTCATGATTGAATTGCGCAGGCCATAGACATACGACAGAATGAAGCAGCAGGCAGCAACGATGAAAATGTTGGCAATGACCACTTTCCAGCTTGTCCGCCGCTCGTAAATCCGTTTTTTGTTTTTCTGTTCCGACATAATGCCGCAAAAGTACGGAAATTTCCTATTTTTGCGCAAAATTTAATGCAAATGCAAATCTATGTCAACGAGGTCGAAATGACCATTTTCGATGGTGCGCGTGTGATTGATGCCGCCAATCGTTTCATCAATGAATTCGAACTTTACGAAAAACTGCGCCGTCTCTCGGTGCGCGACGCTTACGGTAACAAACTTAGCCTTGATGGTGAACTCCATGAAGGCAGCAAGATTTTCTTGGACTGATGGTTGCTGATATGCCTGGCTCGTTGAGCTTGTCGAAACGATTTTTTTTCTTGAAAATCAATTTATTATAAATAACGCCTAATCATGAAACGTCATTTCCTGTTTTTCCTTTGCTTAGCATTATTGTGCTCATGTCAAGGAAACCATAACGATGGCAATGCCAAATCTGATTTCAAATCGGATTCAAACCTTGAAAAAGAGATTGTCATCCTGAGTGTCAACGATATGCACTCGAGCATCGACATGTTTCCGCAATTTGCGGCCATGGTCGACAGTTTGCGAAATGTTTATCCCGGCATGCTGCTGTTTTCGGCTGGCGACAACCGTACGGGCAATCCGGTCAACGACCAGTACAATCCCGTGAATCACCCGATGATTGCATTAATGAATAAGGTGTGTTTCGATTTGTCGGCGGTTGGCAATCACGAGTGGGATGCTGGAACCGATAATTTGCGGCAAAACATTGAACAGGCCAATTTCCCTTTCGTTTGCGCAAATGTGACACAAAAAGATGGCCTAAATCTGGATATTAAGCCATACGTTATGCTTGAAAATCAAGGCGTAAAGATTGCTGTCGTCGGTATGATTGAGGTGCGTCACGATGGCATTCCGGGCGCGCATCCTTCCAATCTGACTCAGGTCAACTTCAGGAAAGCAATTGATGCAATGCCTGAATATCAGCATCTTCGCGAACAGTGTGATGTGATGATTCTGCTTTCGCATCTCGGTTTTGAAGACGATGTGGAGTTAGCCCAAGCCAATCCGTATCTGGATGTGATTTTAGGCGGTCATTCCCACACTTTGGTTGAATTTCCGACCGAGCATAACGGCGTTTTGGTCACGCAGGCAGGCTCTCATCTGAAATATGCAACCTTGACCAAAATTAAGGTGAAAGGTGGCAAAGTCATCGAAAAGAATGCCGTTACGCTTAATGTCAAGGCTTTTCGGAAAATCAATAATGAAGTCAAGGTCATGGTTGACGGTTACAACGATTCGCCGACCTTGAATGAAGCCATTGGAACGGCTTTGACGAAATTCGAGAATCCGGAGGAACTCGGCTGTTTCATGACTGATGCCGTCCGTGAGATTTCGGGTGCCGATTTCGCTTTCCAAAACACGGGCGGCGTGCGCGTCAACTATCTGAAAAAGGGACCGATTACGGTTAAGGACATCTACATGATTGACCCGTTTGGCAACGACATCGTCGTTTTTGAAATGACGGGACAGCAGGTCAAGAATTACATCATCAACACCTATCGGAAAAATGGCAGTTATCCGTCTTACGTTTCGGGCATGACTTACGAGATGCAAACTGACGGAAAATTAGGCGTTTACGTTACGACTGATTCAGGCCATTTTTCCACGAAGGCAACCTATAAGGTGGCGATGAACAGCTATATGGCCTCCACCGTGCATTTTGAGAGTCTTGATGATGGCCAAAGCCAATACATGACCTCCGAAGAAATGATGATTGAATTTTTGCATCGCCATAAAACCGTTGATTATCAAGGAGTAAAGAGAACAAAGTAAAATTCTTTTGTTTAGTAAAAACACTTTTTGTATTTTTGCAGCCCTAAATTTAAAAGAAAAAGATGAAGAAAGTTTTGTCGATTTTCGCAATGGCTTTATTATTAGTCAGTTGCCATCCCAAAAAGGAAGTGAAATTAATTGATGCCGCTAATTTCAATAAGGAAGTTGATGGCAAACAAGTCTCGTTGTATACCATGCACAATGGCGACATTACCATGCAGGTGACCAATTTCGGCGGTCGTGTCGTCGCTTTGTGGATGCCTGACTATCGTGGCAGTTTTGAAGACATCGTTTTGGGTTACGATAACATTGACAAATATCTGAACAACGAAGGCGAACGCTATCTCGGCGCAGTGGTTGGCCGTTGTGCAAACCGCATCAGCAATGGTTCGTTCACTTTGAATGATTCGGTCTATACGCTCCCAAAGAACGACGGCGAAAACACCTTGCACGGCGGTCTGAAAGGTGCCGACATGATTGTTTGGGACGTTGTTTCAGCTAATGATAGTGTGCTGGAAATGCATGCTCTCTTTGCTGATGGCGAAGATGGTTTCCCTGGCAACCTCGATGTGACGATGTCGTACACTTTGACGCACGACAATCAGTTCCAGATTCGTTACAGCGCCACTACCGACAAGACCACACTTTGCAACTTCTCGCATCATTCCTTCTTCAACCTAAAGGGCGAAGGCAACGGCGACATACTTGATCATGAATTGCAAATCAACTCACGTTACATGACCTTGATTAACGACAAGCTTGTCACCAATGGCAAGTTCTCGGGTGTCAAGAATACGCCTTTCGATTTCCGCGAAAAACATGCTATCGGCGACCAGATTGATGCCAAAGACAATCAGATTGAGTTTGCAAAGGGATATGACCACAATTGGATTGCTGATAAGAGCGACCCGAAAGCTTACGCCTGGGATGCTACTTTGATTGATCCAAAGAGTGGCCGTGAAATGCAGGTTTGGAGCGACCAAGTCGGCTTGCAGTTCTACAGCGGCAATTTCTTCGATGGAAAGTGCAATGGTAAATGCGGCAAGCCTCTGGCTTATCGTCAAGGCCTCGCTCTTGAAACGCAGTTCTTCCCGGATGCCATCAACCATGAGACTTTGGCTCCTATGCCAATCCTCAACCCTGATGAAGAATACCATCAGCTGTGCATCTATAAGTTCATCGTGAATCCTAAGCCAAAGAGAAGGTAATACAGACAAACATTTTCATAGTTTTTTCTAAGGCCTCAATTTGCTTGGGGCTTTTTGTTCGTCCAGCACGAAAGTATTCTAACGGGTGAAAGTCCCCAATGCGTCTTTATAGCGGGAAGCATACAGCCGGAGGCAAGGGTGTCCATCGTGAGTTGGAATCTGAAGGAAGCCCGAGGCAAACATCTGGCCTGACGGACAGAAACTACATATAAGGCAAAAGGTTGCGGATGAAGTGGCAAAG
>NZ_JBADWU010000097.1:0-1805 GCF_056203535.1 Candidatus Limimorpha sp.
GGTGCTGATAGTTACATTATTTATCGTTCTACATCTGCAAATGGCACATATTCACAAATAGGAACATCATACTCGTGCTCATATAGCGATGAAGCTTGTAAAACCGGGAACAACTATTATAAAGTAGCGGCCAAGAATTCAGTTGGTGTTGGCCCTAAGAGCAATTATTGTTTGGTTTCTATAAGCAATGATTCATATAGGCCTGATTTTTCTTCAATAAAAGGCTCCGATTCAGGATACAAACTTACTTTCACTTGGAAAGCTGAATCAGGAACTGGGTATGGAAAACCAGACAAAGTAACTCTTTCCTACTATTATAACATAACTGATTCAAGAAGGGAACTCCAAACTAAAGAGTTTTCCGGTTCGCAGGCATCTTCGGGCTCATATAGCTTCAGTGATTGCCGATACCTGATGGATTCATACAATAGAGTTCAGGTACAATTCACTATTTCAAATAGTATTGGGCAAAATTCTTATACGGTAACATACTACAATGGATCATTTTCAGGAACTTTTTAATGATGATTCGAAGTAATATGCGAGATGAATAAATTGAATAAAGAGAAAGCGTCCGGCCAGATACATATCGGTTTCTGTAGGATTGTGGCATAACTTTGCGCAGTTTGGCGAAGTCTGCAAAGTTTTGTAAAGTTCAGCGAAGTTTGACCAAGTTCGATAAAGTCGGCGAAGCCCACCGATTACTTTGATTCCTCTATGGAAGCCTCCTCTTCGGCGGCCTTCCTTTTCGCCCTTGATTTCAGGATGGCGGCCACGTGTTCCGCTTCGGTCGTGTGATGGACCATCGCGTGGGATTCCGGATGGGTCTTCTTCCATTCTCCGGGAAGAAGCATCTCCAGCGATGCGAAGTCATCCGGGGCAATGCCCCTCATCTGCGGCATCACATCCATCATCCATTCCCTCGGATTGACGTCCGCCTTGTTGCAGGTGGCGATGAAGGAGTAGATCATGGCGGCGCGGTATGCGGCATCGTGGTTGTGGCAGTAGCCGTAGTTGTTCAGTCCGACCTTCAGCGGTCGTATGACCTCCTCGATGTCATTGTTGTCCGGCCTGAAGCGGCCGTCGTTTACATATCTGGCCAGCTTCGGCATGTGCGTGAGAGCATAGTTCACAGCCTTGCACATCGGGGATTTCTCGGGATACATGCCGACCTTCGTGTAAAGCCAGGTCTCCAGATCCTTGATCACAGGGTACGCCTCCTTCTGCCGTTTCTCTTTCCTCTCATCAAGGTTGAGTCCGGCGATGTCCGCATCGTGCTCGATTGAGTACAGCCTGTTGATGGCTGCAATAGCTGTCTTTGCTGTCGCTTCGTCTTCCGCCAAACCGGCAATGAAGTATCTTCGACAGTGGATCCAGCACCCGAGCATCACCTTGGTGGGGTCTTTCTCGAACTGCTCGTACAGCGCGCTGGCATCGGTCTGCACCGCACCGTTGTACGACTTCAGAAGGGACCTGGCTATCTCGTTGTTCTTCTTGCCAAGTTCATACTGGAACACCACGTCAGGACCCAGAGCATCGCTCAACGCCCATATCGATACGGCCTGCACCTTGTGCGTGTCCTCATTATAGACGCTGAACGCACTCTCGTCACAGTGTATGTACGGCGATTTCATCAGATGCCGTCGCAGAGTATTGTATAATGGATGGAGCAGGTCGCACGTTCGGTTGTGCCAATCATCCACCGTCGAACTGCTCCCCGTGACTCCGGCCTCCTTGTATTGCTGTATCACCCTGTAGTGAGGCATGTGGTAGAAGAACTTCTGCACCTCAAGGTCCGCCAGAGT
>NZ_JBADWU010000098.1:0-33729 GCF_056203535.1 Candidatus Limimorpha sp.
AAGAAAATCAGAATACTCAAGAATGGGAGAAAGGCCGTGTCATTCTTCAAGTACGGCCTGGACTACATCGCCGAGTGCATAATGAACCCTAATCATATACCTAAATTCGACATCTTTCAAATTTTGTCATGTACTTAGAAAGATTTTATAAAATGATTTTTGAAAGATTTCTTCGGCAAAGCCAAATCCAATTTATTAAAAAGCAATACTTTTGCGGCAAATGTAAAAACCATGTTCGACACGGAACTCAACTCAGGATTCATCGAAGAAAACGACATCAACGTTGCCAATCATTTCACTGAAATTCAACTAATTCACTCATCAAGAAACGGCTATAGCGAAATCTATAAGGCCAAGCGTTTCGGCAAATGGCACACGTTGAAACGCATCACCGACAAAGAGAAAGACAATGTCCGCTACCAAAACCTCTTGGAAAAAGAGTTTGAAATTGCCATTCAGCTTTCGCATCCCAACATCGTTCAGACCATTTCGCTTGAAGAAATTCCCGATTTAGGGACTTGCATCATTCAGGAATTCATTGACGGTCTGACCCTTGACGAATTTCTCGCCAAAATTCATCCTAACAAGCAACAAACCAAGACTTTGCTGTGCGAGATTTGCGATGCCTTGGAATACATTCACGCCCATCAGATTGTCCACCGCGACCTCAAGCCCAACAATATCCTCGTCACGTGCGACGGCAACCATGCGAAACTCATTGATTTCGGCTTGGCCGACACAAGCAGCTACGACATCCTGAAAGAACCCGCCGGCACCACCGGTTTCGCTTCTCCCGAACAGCAATCGACCGAAAAAATCGACAACCGTTCGGACATTTACGCTTTGGGAGCCATCATCAACAATCTGCCCAATCCGACAGTCCGGCTCAGAAAAATCGCGAAGAAATGTCTCAATCCCAATCCCGAAAAACGCTGTCAGTCGGCAAAGGAAATCAAACGGAAATTACTTGATAAAAGCGGCATCATCATTTCCATCATTTTGCTGATCGCACTCATCATTTTCGGTGTCGCAATGGCTTTCGACAAGCAAGGCGAAAACATCAACGCACTGAAGAACAACAATTCGCTGCTTTCAAAGCAACTGGATTCCGTAACCAACCGCATGGATTCTTTGACTCTTATCCAGAAAGGTCAAAGCCAAACATTAGACGAGCAAAGGGAAGCCCTCGCACAACAGACTATGACTTTGGAAGAGAAATCAAAATCATTCGACGAGCAAACAAAAAACTTTGAAGAACAAGCAAATAAGTTGAAAGAACAGACGGAGACAATTGAAGTGCAAAGGCAAGTCATAGAAGAACAGGTAAAAGCCGTTGAGGAACAGGCAAAGGAATTGGAGGAGCAAAGTGCGCTGAACAAATCGCAGGAACTGTTCAACACGATTTCGGCAGAAGTCACCGACTACGCCAACAAAAGATGCGAAGCCCTTGAAAAGAAGATTGCTAAAATGGGCAAATCGCAGGAAGAAATGATGCGCATATCAAAGGAACAGACCGATCTTATGTTATCGAGAGGCGAATATTCAAAAAAAGTTTTGGACGAGAAAGCTGCTAACGACCCGAATTACAGTGCTTGGCTCGGCCAACTGACCAATATGGAAGGTGAGATTTATGCTGCATTCTGCCGCAGAATCAATGCAAGATTATACCATACAAACTAAAGGCAAGGCTGTCAATCCACAATAGTTGAAACGGCATACAGCGGACGGTTTTCCATCCAGTCCTGACTGATAAACGGCAACATGGAGAAGCGAATGCCTTTGTAATTCTTATCAGCATAATCAACGGTAATGAACTGATGCAGCGACTTGCTTTTCACATTTTCTTCAGCCTTAACTTCGATAGGGACGACTTCTCCGCCGTGTTCCAAAACAAAATCGACTTCCATTGAAGAATTGTCCTTGCTGAAATAAGCAATGGTTTCATCAAAACAACTCGCTTTTAGTTGCTGCAAGACAAAATTCTCTGTAAAAGCACCTTTAAACCCTGTAAATGCCTGCGAGCCAAGCAGAATGTCTTTCGGCATGGCATTCATCATGCAGGCCAAAAGACCGCAATCAAACCAATAGACCTTGAAAGCCGATGCATCCAAATAGAATTTCAAAGGCTGCTGCGGCACCTTAACCCTTTCCACCATATAAATCAACCCCGCATCGGCAAGCCACTGAAGGGCGATTTCAAAATCAGCAGCACGAGCACCCTTGCGAATAGCACTAAAAACAAATTTCTTGTTTTCACGCGCCAATTGTGCAGGAATACTTTCCCAAACCTGATGAATACGCTGGATTTGTGGCTTTGTATGCTTCGAAATGTCTTTCTGATAGGCTTCCAAAATATTTCTCTGCACCTCGCGCGTTTCATTCACATCATTCGTTTCCAGATATGTAGCAACAGATTCCGGCATTCCACCCGTAAAATAATATTGTCGCAGATAATCCGTCAGCATATCGTGAAAAGTCGTCATGGCTGCCCAGTCTTTTCCCTTGATGATTTCCGCCAACTTTGGTCTGCCAGCCGCATTCAGGAATTCCAGAAACGACATGGGGAACATCTTCATCATTTCAACTTTACCAACAGGAAACGACTCACCTTCACGCAAAGAAATGCCTAACAGGGAACCAGCGACAACAACATGCAATTCAGGCATATTTTCACAAAAGTACTTTAACGACGACAATCCATTGGAAGCCTCCTGAATCTCATCAATGAAAAGCAAGGTCTTTCCCGCTACAATTTCCGTTTGATTCCTAATCTCAATATCGCGGACAATACGTTCGGCAATCAAATCACTGAAAAGATTTTTCACAAACGGATCTTCATGGCAATTCAAATAAACCAGATTCTGAAACTCATTGTTTCCGAATTGTTTGAGTATATACGTTTTCCCTACTTGACGCGCACCAAGCAAAATGAGTGGCTTACGGTTCGGCTTGCTTTTCCATTGCAACAGCGATTGATAAATTGACCTTTCCATGACAATATATTTTCGGCAAAAATAGTAAAATATCACCATAAAGAACAAAAAAAATCACACTTTTCATGTGGAATAAAATAAATTATTCCACACTTTTCATGTGGAATAATTCAATTTTTGCATAAAAAAGCCATCAATTCACCTGCATAAACAAACACTAAAAAAGGGACGCAGTCGCGTCCCTTTTTCTCATATAAAACTCATTATCAATTATTCAAAAGACTTGATGGCTTCCTGAATGCGGCTGATGGCATCGCGGAGTTCCTCTTCGGTGATGACCAACGGAGGAGCGAAGCGGATGATGTGCTGGTGGGTTGGCTTAGCCAGAACGCCGAGGTCACGCATCTTGAGGCAGACATCCCAAGCTTCCTTGCCGTTGGTAGGCTTAATGATGATGGCGTTCAGCAAACCTTTACCACGCACCTTTTCAATCATTGGGCTCTTGAACTTGCTCATTTCGTCGCGGAAAATCTTGCCGAGGTAATCAGCCTTTTCCATCAGGTTTTCTTCCTTGATGACTTCAAGGGCAGCCATACTGACTTGAGCAGCAACCGGGTTGCCACCGAAGGTTGAACCGTGTTCACCTGGCTTGATGTTCAGCATGATGTCGTCGTCAGCCAAAACTGCTGAAACCGGCACCACACCGCCACCGAGGGCCTTACCCAAAATCAGGATGTCTGGGCGGACGCCTTCGTGGTCGCAAGCCAACATCTTGCCTGTACGGGCAATACCGCACTGCACTTCGTCGGCCATGAACAGAACGTTGTACTTCTTGCAGATATCGTAGCATTTCTTCAGATAGCCTTCATCCGGAACGTAAACGCCAGCTTCGCCTTGGATTGGTTCGAGGAGGAAACCAGCAACCTTCTTGCCGTGTTCAGCGAGAACCTTTTCGAGGGCATCAGGATCGTTGTAAGGGATGCGGATGAAACCAGGAGTCATAGGACCATAGTTGGCGTATGATTCAGGGTCGTTACTCATGGTAATGATGGTGATGGTGCGGCCGTGGAAGTTGCCTTCGCAGCAAACGATCATCACTTCGTCATTCGGGATGCCTTTTTTGACAACACCCCAACGACGGGCCAGCTTCAGACCGGTTTCGTCGGCTTCGGCGCCTGAGTTCATTGGCAGAACCTTATCGTAGCCGAAATATTCGGTGACGTATTTTTCCCATGAACCGAGAGCGTCGTTATAGAAAGCGCGTGAGCTAAGTGTCAGGCGTTCAGCCTGGTCGGTCATAGCCTTGATGATTTTCGGGTGGCAGTGACCTTGGTTGACTGCTGAGTAAGCTGACAGGAAATCGTAGTATTCCTTGCCTTCGACGTCCCAAACCTTGGCGCCTTTACCTTTTGCCAAGACTACTGGAAGCGGGTGATAGTTATGGGCACCGTATTTGGCTTCGAGGTCCATAGCCTGCTGTGAAGATGTGATTTTTTCGATCATGATCTGTAATTTAATGATTTAATATTTAAAGATTTAAAGATTAATAAAAGATGAACCCTTTCAAAAACAATTGGCAAAGTTAGGCTTTTATTTCAATTGTTATCCTTTGGAGCGAAAAATTTAGCGTTTTTTTCTCAAATGCCGCAGCAGCAAAGCAAACGACACCGACAAGACGATGGCCAGCAAACCGAAGAATGCAAGCCGATAGGCACGCATCTGGCGGTTCTGGCTTTCGCTAAGCGTCGACATGGCTTCATACAACTGTGAAAGCTCTTCCGCATTGATTTTCAAATGCCTGTTTTCGTTGATATAGGAATCATTTTCGCCCAAAGCAGCATCATATTCATCGGACATTTTCTGCAATTCGGCTTTCATTTCATCGAGTCTGCCTAATTGGGCATAATCCATGATTAAATACGGCCTTAAAACATTATGATAAAGATTCATTCCGCTTTCCTCTTCCATTTTCAGGCACCTTTCAATCACCTCCAAAGATTTGGAATAACTTTTCACCTTATTATAATAAAAGCCAAGTTGAGCCAAGGAAGACAACTCACCCGATTTGTAGCCCATGTTTTCAGCCAATGCCAAAGTCTCATTCAACAAGGCTTCAACATTTTCATTCTGCCTTGAAAGCACCGAGGCCATTTCGATTTTGTCATCAATCAAAGTCGGAATATCGCCAACGGCTTGCGCACATTCCATAGATAACTGATAGTAATACATAGCCGAATCGTAATTGATTTGCGCATTGGCATAAATCAGCCCGACATTCTGATAGGCACTTGCCAATGATGCCTTGTCATCATAGTTCCTAAAAACAGGCAATATCCGAGTGAGGATTTCCTTCGCCTTGTCATATTGCTGCCAATTGTAATAAATGCTGGCAATATTGTTATCGCATTGCGCCACCGACAAAGTATCACCCAAACGATTAAACCAATTTCGCGCATTAGCAAATTCCTTGAAAGCCTTGTCCGAATCGCCCTGCTGGAAATAAATATAAGCCAAATTGTTAGTGACATCGGCACAATTCAATTCATCGTATAAAGTCTCTGAGACCCGCAAAGCCTGCTGATAGACTGCAACTGCCTCATTGATGTTTCCCATCAGCAATTCGACACGGCCCAAGCAATTCAAGGCCAGCATTTGCGTTTCCGAATTTTCATCTTCAGGCATCAGTTGCAGAGCTTCCGTCAGTTGATTGCGCGACAAATCAAGATCATAATGATACATATAACGCACACCCAATTTGTAATGTGCTTCCGCTTCCAACGATTTGTCCTTCAACTTCTTGGATTCGGCAATAGCAGCCTCGCCAACGGAGATGCAATCATCGAAAGAGACATCATAGAAAGCCCTCGACAACTCCAACTTCGTCTCAACTTTTTCGCGGCCTTTTTGCGACGCGACGGCTTGTTCCAAACTATCAATTGTACGCATCTCGCTTTGGGCGAAAGCGGTTGAGACGAGCAAAACCATTAATATAATATGTACGATGTGGTTTTTCATCCGTTCACATAAAGGTTGAAATCGCGTTCATCGCCGATGGTCGTCGTTTCGCCGTGGCCGCAATACACCGTCGTGTCATCGGGCAAGCGGAAAAGTTTCTCCTTGATGTTGCGGCACAACTCGGCATAATTGCCGCCAGGTAAATCGGTTCGGCCAATGCTGCGGCAAAAGAGCGCATCGCCCGTGAAGACAAGGCCTTCCAATTCGGCATAAAGGCTCACGCTGCCCAAGGCATGGCCCGGCGTGGCAATCACTTCCAAAGTGCTGTTGCCAACCTCGATGATTTCACCTTCTTGCAGTTCAATGTCGGGCACCTCGACCACCTTATTTGACGGAAAGCCCAAAAGCCGCGACTGCTGCTGTGCCTTCGTGAAATCGAATTTGGCATCGGCACCGGCAGCCACCTTTGCACCATATTTCTGCACCATAGGCGGATTGCCGACGATATGGTCAATGTGACCGTGCGTATTGATAATCATATTGATTTTCAACTCGTTTTCATCAATAAAACGGCTCAATTGCTCCACCTCAAAAGGAGAAGAACAGCCCGGATCGATGAGGACACACTCCTTGGTTTCGTCAAAAACGACGTAGGTGTTTTCGCAAAAAGGATTAAAAACAAAAGTCTTTACCGTAAACATCTAATTCAAATTTGTTGCAAACATAATAAAAATTCGTATTTTTGCAGGCGAAATTCGAAAAGATTATCATGGGTTCTGACTAACCACCATATAAAAAATTAATCCTTATGAGAAACAATCTCTTGAAGGCATTCAACATAATCGCAGGATTTGCTTCCATTGTGAGTATGTTTTATTTGCTGTTTACCGATGAAGTTAATGGCAAGATTGCTTTGTTTGCATTTTGTTTCTTTCTATTATTTGCCTGTATTAGTTTGATTTATGGCATAAATCAATTTATCAAAAAAGAAAACGAAAAAGACCATAAAAAAGTATCCGTTTTCACTACTTTTGAAACCATTGATAATACACACGGTGTATTTGAAACTTACCGTGTCATTCAATCAAAAAGGATGATTCTTTCTTGTATCGATCAAAATTTCAAGTGGTCGGGGAGTAAAATGCCAGAAATATCGTCAGATTTACAGACAATCAAGCAAGTAAAAACCATTGCTGACAATTATGACAAAGCGGTTTTAGAATTTAAAAGACCACTACTATTTAACGAGACAGCAACCGTGCATTTTAAAGCCAAAACAGACGATTTCGATGGGAGTGCATTACCGTATTTAGATTATAAAGTTGACACAGAAATCAATATCATTCACTATAGAGTTATTTTGAGGCATAAAGACAATTCATACAACAAACCTGCAATTTTGTCAAAAAAGTCCATAAACAGCGACCATCCAACTAATTATGTGCGATTTGGCAGCGTTCCCTTCGACCCTATTTCCAAAAGCTATCAATACAACCTCATCACACCGGAAATTGGCTATTTTTACAGACTTGAATGGGAAAAATAAAATGCCAATCAAGAGAAACATAATGCGATTTTTAATTTTAGGTGCTTTTTTCTTAGTAATTACACCTTTATCAGCCCAATTCTACAACGGCCTGAACATGACCTTCGGCAAAAACCGCGTGCAATGGAACGACTTCCACTGGTCGTACTACCGCAACGACAAATTCGACATCTACTATTACCAAGGCGGACAGGATTTGGCGAAATACGCCCAGCAATATGCCAAGACGCAAATTCCACTCATGGAAGACAAATTGGGCGGACAGTTCGGGAAAAAGATTCAGTTTCTGGTGTTTAACTGCCTGAGCGACTTCAAGCAAAGCAACATCAACAACGAAGAGGAAGACACCCGCAACACTGGCGGCATAACCAAAATCATAGGCACGAAAGTCATCCTTTATTTCGATGGCAATTACGTCAATTTTGAGACACAAATCCGTGAAGGCATTGCGCAACTGCTGATGAGCCAGCTGATGAACGGCATTTCCATCGGATCGCAAATCCGCAATTCGTACCGCTACGAGATTCCGCAATGGTTTCAGGACGGACTTTGCGCCTACGTTGCCCAAGACTGGGACAGCTACAAGGAAGACCGTCTGCAACGCGGCATTTTGTCAGGCTCCTACAAGAAAATCAATCAGTTGCACGACGATGACGCCATCATTGCCGGCTATTCTTTCTGGAACTTCATCGATGAAAAATACGGCTCAAAATCGTTCCGCGACGTGATGACCTTGGCGGCAAGCACCCAAAATGTCAAGAAAGCCTTGCTTTACGTTACGGGCTTGGAATACAAGCAACTCATCAAGGACTGGTACAATTTCTATCAACAGCGTTATTCGACATTGCTGCAAAACACGCCCAACGACCCGATGCCGATGAAATACCGCAAGCACCGCACATTCACCGAACCTTGCATCAGCCCCGACGGGAAAAACATCGCCTACGTCAGCAACGACGAAGGCCGCATTACGCTCTGGATTGAGAATTTGCAGACGCACAAGAAACTGAAACTTTTCAAGGCAGGATTCCGTTCTGATGAACACATCGACACTTCCTTCCCGCTTCTGGCCTGGCATCCCAATGGCGAAATCCTTTCCTTCATCATCGAAGAAAAAGGCAAGATTCAATTGTGCAACATCGACATCAACACGAAGAAAAAGGCACAAACCTATCTTTTTGAATTTCAGAAAATAACGTCATTCTCCTACGCACATAAAAGCCGCAAAATCGTCATTGCCGCCACCCGCGACGGAAAGCCCGACATTTTCGTTTACAACCTTTTCTCGAACACCGTTGAGCAAATCACCAACGATTTTCATACCGACCTGAATCCCGTTTTTTCCGCCGACGACAAGCAGATTTATTTCAGTTCAAACCGCGTTTCCGATTCGCTGCATCCGAAAATCAAGCAATCGGTGCAAGCCCCGCATTTCAACATTTACGCCTGTCATTATGCCGGAAAAAACGAGTTGCTCCAAAACCTGACCCAGCAAAAAGTGAGCAGCAACATCAAGCCTTTGGCGCTCAAGGACGGCAGCCTGCTTTATCTCAGCGACAGCAACGGATTTTTCAACCTCTACCAAGCACAAATGGACAGTGCCATCAGTTTCATCGACACCACCGTTCACTACCGCTATTTCACACATACACGGCAACTTACAAACTATTCATCGAGCATCATCAACTATTCCTATCATCCGCGCGACAACCGCATTGCCATGCTGCTGCCCGATGGAAACGGAGAAAAAATCTACCTCTCGCCTTTCCTTTCGCAAAACAGCGGAACCACCTTCAACCAAATGAGCCCTTACGCCCAAAAAAGACTGCTCGATGCCCAGCAAAGCCAAATAGTCGACACGTTAAAACGCACCACAACACACCGTTTTTCAACCAGTTACCGCAAGGCACGACGCAAAAGGCAAAACTCGCCTTTGCCAGGCGATTCCATTGCGCCAGCCAATTCAAACCTTCCTGAAGATGCGCCAATTGCTGCCGAAAGATACCGTTACAAGGACACCGTTCAAAGACCGAACAACTATTATGTGGAGCTTTTCTCCGACAAGCTCATCAGCCAAATCGACTTCAGTAGCCTGAGCTACAGCTATCAGCCGTTTACGGGCGGCATCATGCCAATATACCTCAATTCGGGTTTCAACATTTTCTTAGGCGCGACCATGAGTGACCTGATGGAAGACATAAAAATTGATGCCGGAGTGAAACTGAACACAAGTTTAGTCAACAACGAATACATTCTGCGCTTCAGCGATTTCAGTAAACGAATCGACAAGTCGCTGACTTTCCACCGTTATGTAACCGATGCCAATCAAGACTATTACTTCAGGACTTTCACCGATGAGGCTTTTTACACCTTGAACTATCCTTTCAGCGAAATCCTCAGTCTGCGCGGCACCTTGATTTACCGTAACGACTACAAGGTGAACCTGCCCATCAACGACTACAGCCTTGCCGACCCTAACACCATGGAAAACTGGGGCGGACTGCGCGGCGAACTCGTCTACGACAATTCACGCAAACTGGAAACAAATCTCTATGTAGGTTCACGCGGCAAAGTATTCGCCGAATATTACCAACTGATTGACAAAAACGCCAAAAACATGTTTGTCGTCGGCTTCGATTTCCGCAACTACACCCGCATTCACCGCAATTTCATCTGGGCCAACCGCATTGCAGGCAGTACCTCATTCGGGCAAAACAAACTCATCTATTACATGGGCGGCGTCGACAACTGGCTGATACCCAAGTTTAATCGTGGCACACCTATCGACTATGGACAGAATTACGCCTACCAGACTTTGGCGACCAACATGCGCGGCTTCAATCAGAACATACGCAACGGCAACAGTTTCATTGTGCTGAACAGCGAACTGCGTTTTCCCGTGTTCACCTACCTTCTTGACCGACCCATCAACATGGAATTTCTGAAAAATTTCCAGATTGTGGCTTTCGGTGATGTCGGCACAGCCTGGACAGGCTGGAATCCATACGATTGGAGCAATTCCCTCTACACTTCATACTATGTCGATGGTAGCCTCAGCATCAGCGTGACCGAGCCAAAGGAGCCCATCGTGGGCGGTGTCGGTTTAGGCCTGCGCACCAAGATTTTAGGTTACTTCGTGCGCGGCGACATGGCTTGGGGCATCGAAGACGGCAACATCAGCAAGAAACCGAAATTCTATTTGTCGTTCAATTTGGATTTCTAAAGAACTTGTTTTTGCATTATGCTTATTGGACAAGTCCTATTGCATTCAGCATTAAGCAAATAAATGATAGCATTGGCTCAACGACCACCCGTTTTCTGATTCAATGGCATAAAACAAGGAAATTTTGAGCCGATTTTTATGGAAAATGAGTCGAATCGTTCCATTTAACGAAAAAAGTCGGCCATGATGACCGACTTTTTTCATATCAAGCTTCGTTATTCTGCCGTAGCAGCTTCGAGTTTCTTCATCATGGAGAACATCACGACACCAGAAATGACGCAAAGTGCCATGAGGATGGTCCAGTTGACCCAAAGCGGAACATTGTTCCAAAGCATTGAAGGAATTGAACTGAGATAGTTACCGATTGCCGTAGCAGCAAACCACAGACCCATCATCAAACCCTTGAAGCGCGGAGGAGCGACCTTCGAGACGAAAGAAATACCCATCGGGCTGAGCAGAAGTTCAGCAAAGGTAAGCACCAAATACGTACTCATCAGATAGGTAGGCACCACTGGATCAGGCGAAACCGTTCCATTCAGCACTGAAGGAGCAGGTTGTCCGTTGGAAGCCATCAACATGATGAGATAACCGACAGCTGCGACAAACATACCAAGACCAATCTTTCTTGGAGCCGAAGGTTCCTTGCCTTTCTTTGCCAAAGCACCGAACAAAGCCATTGAAACAGGAGTCAAAGCCACCACAAAGAATGGGTTGAACTGCTGGAATTGCTGAGGCAGGATGTTGATTTCAGGAAGCATTCCCTTATACAAGGCAAAAGCGCCGCACCATAAAGCCACTGTCACCACACCGCAGATGCCTCTTGCCTTCTTTGTTTCCGATTGGAAAGTAGCGAATAAGGTATAAATTGATGCAGCAATCAGAGCCAAAGCCCAAATATTGAAGCCGATTCTCGACCAGCCGGACACTGTATCCTGAGTGTAATCGCGAGCGAAATAAGTCAGCGAAGAACCGTTCTGGTGGAAGGCCATCCAGAAGAAAATGACAACGGCAAACACGAAAACAAGAGCAACAATACGATCCTTTTCCTGTTTTGGAGTCAAAGTCACCACATTTTGGTTTGCAGTGGCAGCCTGTTTAGCATTCACATCAGTATGTTTGAACCAAGGACGGAACACAAAGTAAATCGTGATGGAAAGAATCAAGGAAACGCAAGCAACGGCAAAGCCCAAATTGTAAGCCGTTGAAAGATGGTTGATGTAGAATTGGCAAAAACCCGTCATATCCATTGATGCGATGTTTTCGCCTGGCATCATGGCCATCAAAGCCTGAAGTCTGTCAGTGTTTTCAGGTGTAATCGTACCATTCAAAAACTGATGAGCCAAAGCCGGAATATCAGCCTTATAGACCAAACCGACCTTACCAAGATGACTGTTAGTCAAAGCAGTAGCAGCAGTAGGAGCGAACATTGAACCCAGATTGATAGCCATGTAGAAAAGGCTGAAACCTGAATCGCGTTTTGAAGAATACTTAGCCTCATCGTAGAGGTTACCTGTCATAACCTGCAAATTACCTTTGAACAGACCCGTACCGACCGCAATCAGCAGCAAGGCGGCAATCATAAGAGTCAAGGCAAGACCTCTGCTTGCAAAAGCATCGGTAGGAATGGCAAGACAGACATAACCGACGAACATAACGCAAATGCCTGTAACGACACATTTGCCGAAACCAATTCTGTCGGCGAGCCAACCGCCTAATACCGGCATGAAATAAACGGCAGCAAGGAAAATTGCGTAGAATTGACCTGCAACCTTTGCTTCAAAGCCAAATTTTGCCTGCAAAAACAGCAGGAAAATGGCCAACATCGTGTAATAGCCAAAACGCTCGCCAGTATTGGCAAGAGCAAGGGCATACAAACCTTTAGGTTGTCCTTTAAACATAGTTTTGAGATTTTAATTATACATTGAATTTAGATTTTCCTTCTCAACAAGCGACAAAAATAGGGAAAAAAGCATTTCATTCAACATTCGAATGCTTTTTGCTGAAATAAAAGCCGGAAAACCGCATCAAACATCAGTCAGTTCAGGGCTTCAAGCTGCCAATCGGCACTACCCACACGCCATCTTCACGAAGATAGGCGTAGTTGCCAATGGCGGTAAGCACCATTTTAAAGGTTGGCAAATACATTTTCTCCGAATCAATCTTGCTTTCGAGTTTGTTGAGCGTTGCAGCACCTTCAGCGATTAGTTTCTCTCCGCCAAGTTTAATCTCCACCAAGCCATAATGTCCATTGCGTAGATGCAAAACAGAGTCGCATTCAAGGCCATTGCTATCACGGAAATGATACACTTTGCCGTCAAGAGCATCCATATAGACACGAAGATCACGGACCGCCATCGTTTCAAAAAGCAGCCCGAACGTCTTGATGTCTTTAACAAGATCGGCAGGTCCAATGCCCAATGCAGCGGCTGCCACACTTGAATCGACAAAATAGCGCGTGTCGGTAGTGCGAATCGCAGCCTTTGAACGCAAGTTCGGATTCCAGGCAGGCATGTCCTCAACAACGAAAATCTTTCGCATCGCATTAAGATACGAGCCAATGGTATCTTCATTAAGCTTAAGCTCTTCGTTACTGACCAAATCGGCCAAAATCGTCCCAACTGAAGCCTGAGAACCTTGGTGACGAGCATAACTTCTCATGATTCGTTGAGTGAAGTATTCGTTTCTGTTTGTCGCATCAACATCGTTCATTTCCTGCTTTACGACCGCATCATAATAGTTGAAAGCATATTTCAAGGCCGTTTTCCCCGCTTTTGATATCGACCTCGGCCAACCTCCGCGGCACACCAAAAAAGCGACATCTTCCAAAGACAGATTTCTTGAAGATGTTGCTTCCTGCTGATTTTCAAACAATTTACCCAAACTCACCGAACCATTGCTATCTTCCGACTCCCAAAGGCTCATCGGACGCATCTTCAACCAAGCCATTCTGCCAGTACCTGTATGCATCAACTTATTTCTGTCAACCGGCACAGCCGAGCCAGTAAAGATAAACTGGCCTTCCACATTTCTCCTATCAACAAGATAGCGTGCTGCATCCCAAAACTGCGGTGCTTCCTGCCATTCATCAATAAGCCTTGGCGCATCCCCTTCAAGCAACACCTTAATATTAATCCTCGCCATTTCAAGATTTTCTTCATGAGCTGTCGGATCATTCATATAAAGAACACTTTTGGCATGTTGCACTGCCGTAGTCGTCTTGCCACACCATTTCGGGCCTTCAACCACCACCACTCCCGCAACCTCAAGTTGTTCTTCAAGAAGCCTATCTGCTATGCGATTTTTATAATGAAAACCATTCTCCATTTCTTCCATTGCTAAAAACACCGCAAAAATATTGAATTTTAATTATATAAAAACAAAATCAAAAAAAAATTCCGCCATTTGAGGATTTTCTATTCCGCCATTTGAGGATTTTTACAAATGCTCCGACATTTTGCGCAACAATTATTTCCCAAGCCGTTCACTCTGTGCAAATATCAAAATCAAACTGGAGGCCTCCGCCTTCATGAATGGAAGCACATATTGTTCCTCCATGGAAATCGACAGCATTCCTCACAATCGACAAGCCCAAGCCCGAGCCTTCGGCCTTATGCGACTTCTCGTCCTGCACGCGATAGAACCTTTCGAATATTTTTTCCAATTCGCTACTCGCCACACCTTTGCCCGTATCGAAATATGTGAAGTGAACAACTTTCTGTTTTACACGGCTTTGCAAAACAACCGAACTGCCTTTGCCTGCATAGCGGACGGAGTTTTCAACCAGATTTCGGAACAATGCATACAACAGACTGTAATTACCGACAACCGACAGATTTTCCAGCACATCGTTTTTGCACAACATATCCAGAGACTTAAAATCATCAGAAAACTCGTCAAAAACAAGGTCGGCCAACTGGCGCACATCAACGACGTCTTTCCTAAACTGCTCGGGTTGCTCCTCCATCTTGGTTATCAGCGAAATGTCACGAATCAAATCGGACAAACGAATCGTCTGAAGATACGACCTTTCGATAAATAACTGTTTCCGGTCTTCATCCAAATCAGGGTTGTTGATAATGGTCTCCAAATATCCTCTCACGCTACTGACTGGCGTCTTCAGTTCGTGCGAGATGTTGCTCGTCATTTCATGCTTCAGTGCCTTTGTCCTGCCTCTTTCTTCGATGGTCATTTTCCTGTCGTTCCATTGCACAAGGCTGATTACCAACATTGTCAAGACGGCAAACAAGATTATCA
Organism: Candidatus Limimorpha sp.; assembly: GCF_056203535.1. Classification (NCBI taxonomy): domain Bacteria; kingdom Pseudomonadati; phylum Bacteroidota; class Bacteroidia; order Bacteroidales; genus Candidatus Limimorpha; species Candidatus Limimorpha sp. The sequence goes on from NZ_JBADWU010000098.1 coordinate 14,912, forward strand.
AAAGCGAAACGACAAGCCAATTCGGACGGAAAAAGTTCCTGACATCGACTTCATAAGGCAGCGCCAACCTGACAATCAGATTGCCGTATCTTTTCGCATAATAAAAGAAGATCTTGTCAGATGTCTCCGACCGTCTGATGGAATAACCTTCCGTCCCCGACAAACAATCCTTCACCTCGGGACGCATCAGATGATTGCTCAGCGAATCAGCCGACTCGTAAGAATCGAAAGACACGAAGCCCACGGTATCCATAACCGTCAGTCGAATGTTTGGCGGCAAAAATCCAATGGTTTCAAAAGAATCGGCAGATGCGGCCAGAACGTTAGCGTAACTTTCGAGTTTCGCCTTCAAAACCGCTTTCTTGTAATTGTTTTCATCGAGCATCACGACCGTGATGACAAACGTTCCAAACAGCAGGAACAGACCGACAAACCAGAGCCAAAGTTTTTTCTTCATTTCAATTCAATGCAATAACCAAAACCCGTCTTGTTTTTCAGCATTTCACGATACACGCCAAGGCGGTTCCTTATCCTGGCAATATGAACATCTATCGTGCGGTCGAGGACGTATGGAGCATCTTTCCACACCTCGGCAATCAAATCCGAACGTTGAAAATAGGTATTTGGGTGAGCCATCAGAAGCACAAGCAAATCGTATTCCTTTTTTGGAAAATAGACTTCCACATCATCGACAAAAACCGTCTTCGAACCCATCGCGACCGACAGCGGGCCAAAGCACAAACGATTACTTTCGGCAGATTCCGAAACGGAACCACACCTTTTCAGCACAGCCTTCACCCTGGCAATGACCTCCTTCACCGAAAAAGGCTTGCAAATATAGTCATCGCCACCCGCATCAAAACCTTCCAATAAATCTTCCTCGGTGGTTTTTGCCGTCAGGAAAACTATCGGAATTGCGTTCCCATACTTTTCACGAACCATTTTTGAAAACTCGACACCCGAAACGCCAGGCAACATGATGTCGAGCAAAATCAAGGAAACATCTTGTGCCAGCAACGGTTTCGCTTCTTCAGCCGAGTCTGCCTCAAGCACCTCAAAGCCTACCTTTTCGAGATTAAACCTCAAAATTTCCCTAATATCGGATTCATCATCAACAACCAGAATTTTCATGGATTGGAATTTTTACAGGACAAAAATACTGCTTTTTGAACATTGAAACCCGACAAATTGTTAAATCTATACTAATTCGACAATAGGCATAAAAACCATTTCTTTTTCACGCTATTTTTGCAATACAAAAACGAAAGTCAATGACCACGACTACCATTATCTCCGCCATTCTAACGCTCATTTCCGGAATAGGCATTTTCCTGATTGCCTGCAAGATGATGAGCGACAATCTGGAAGCAGCAAGTTCCAACAAACTGAAACAACTCTTTTCCAAAGCATCGGGCAGCAAATGGCTGGGTGTCGGCATTGGCACTTTGGGAACAGCCGCCATTCAGAGTTCGGGCGCAACAACCGTCATGGTCATCGGATTTGTCAATGCTGGCATCATCTCGCTGACACAAGCCGCGACCATCATTTACGGCGCCAACATCGGCACAACGGTAACGGCACAGATTGTAGCCCTTGGCATGTTCGGCAGCAATTCAATTTCGACCACCATCATTTTTTCGGCTTTTGCGGGAATCGGCGCCATGGTTTCGCTTTTCGGCAAAAAAGCAAAAACGAAAACCATTGGCGGCATTTTGGCCGGATTCGGCATGTTGTTCGTCGGCTTGAGCATGATGAGCAGTTCGATGAGCGACTTTGCCGCTCTCGATTCCGTCAAAATGTTTTTGGCTAGAATCGGTAATCCTATTCTTTTGGTAGTCATCGGTGCAATTCTGACAGCCATCATCCAAAGTTCATCGGTGATGACATCCATTGCCATTGCCATGGTCGTCACGCAACTCATCACGCTCGACCAAGGCATTTTCCTCACCATGGGATCTAACATCGGCTCATGCGTGGTGGCCATCATTGCCTCGATTTCGGGAAGCAAAAACGCCAAAAGAACCGCACTGATTCACCTGATTTTCAACATTAGCGGCGTTGTACTGTTCCTCGTTGCCGAAGGCATTATCTCCCTCGCCACAAAAGGAAACATCACTTACGGAACCATGTTTGCCTCGCTGTTTCCGTCAGCACCACAGACTCAACTCGCCATGTTCCACACGGTTTTCAATGTGATTACGGTTTTGGCCATCATGCCGCTGACCAATAATCTCGTCAAGCTGGTCACGAAAATCATTCCCGAAAAAGAAGATGCCGAAAACGCAAACCAGCCACACCTTTATTATATCGACTACAATATGTTGAAAACGCCGCCTATCGCCGTAGAACAGACGAAAAAGGAAATCATCAACATGGCCAAGATAGCGAAAGACAATTTCGATCTTTCACTCGACATCATCACCACACTTGATTTTTCCGAAATTGACACTTTCAGGAAGGACGAAGAAGAACTCAATTACCTCAACCAAAGCATCGTGGATTTCACGACCAAATTGTCGAATTTAAAGCAACTCAACAGCGAAGACCACCGTTACCTTGCCACTACCTATCGCACGGTGCGCGATCTGGAACGCATTGGCGACTATGCCGAGAACATCATTGAATATGCCGAAAACCTCAGAGACATAGGCATGAGGTTTTCCGACAAGGCCATCCATGAAATACAAGTTTCAAAGAATCTGATTACCAGGCTTTACAGTCTCATCATCAAGGCCTACATTGACAAAGACAAAGAGGCTTTGGATGCTGCCAACATTGTTGAAGACAGCATTGACGAGTTCACGAAAAACATGGAAGAGAAACACATTTGCCGACTTTCGGAAGGTCAATGCACGGCAGCCGTTGGCGCTCAGTATCTTTCGCTTTCATCGAATGTGGAACGCATTGCCGACCATTTCATCAATGTCGCAAAGACCATCAAGGAGATTTGAATACTCTTCTATCATTAATTGGGCAGAATTTTGAACAATAAGTTCATCATTTCCAATTAAACACTATTTTTGCGCCTTAAAACGAAAATTCAACGTAAAATGACCGAAATCAGTAGCAAATATAGTCCTTCGGAAGTCGAAGGCAAATGGTATGAGCATTGGATTGAGAAGAACTACTTCCACTCCACTCCCGATGAACGCGAACCTTACACCATCGTGATTCCGCCACCGAATGTGACCGGCGTGCTTCACATGGGTCACATGATGAACAACACCATTCAGGACATCCTGATTCGCCGCGCCCGTATGCAAGGCAAGAACGCCTGCTGGGTGCCTGGCACCGACCACGCCTCCATCGCTACGGAAGCCAAAGTGGTGAACAAGCTGGCACAGCAAGGCATCAAGAAAACCGACCTGAGCCGCGACGAGTTCCTCAAACACGCTTGGGACTGGACGCACGAACACGGCGGCATCATCCTAAAGCAATTGCGCCGTTTGGGCTGCTCCTGCGACTGGGAACGCACCTCGTTCACTATGGACGAAACCCGCTCGAAGAGCGTCATCCACGCTTTCGTCGACCTTTACAACAAAGGCCAGATTTACCGTGGCGTGCGCATGGTGAACTGGGACCCGAAAGCACTCACCGCCTTGAGTGACGAAGAAGTCATTTATAAAGATGAGCATAGTAAACTATACTATCTCAGGTATTATTTGGTCCCCTCAACTCCCCCCGAGGGGGAGCTCCACCAGCTCATAGATAGATACCGCACTGCCAATCCTTATTCTTATGCCGTTTTGAAAGAACACGCTAAAGAAATGAGGAACAATCCAACAGAGGCTGAAAGCGCATTATGGCAACAATTAAGAAATAAGAAAACCGAATTTAAATTCCGCAGACAACATATTATCGGAGATTTCATTGTTGATTTTGTTTGTTTAGAAAAACATCTCATCATTGAAGTTGATGGCGGTTACCACAACGACTCTGATGTCGTTGAAAAAGACAAATTGCGCACCAATATTCTTGAATCGCAAGGCTATACAATTCTTAGATACACTAACGACCAAGTCCTTTTCGACTCTGAAAAGACAATCGAGAGCATTATGTACGCCCTCAAAAGCCTCCCTTCGGGGGAGGTTGGTAGGGCATACGCTATTGTCGCCACCACGCGTCCGGAGACCATCATGGGCGATACCGCCATGTGCATCAACCCTGCCGACCCGAAAAACCAATGGCTGCGCGGCAAGAAAGTCGTTGTGCCGTTGGTCAACAGAGTGATTCCTGTCATTGAGGACGGCTATGTCGATATTGAATTTGGTACAGGTTGCCTGAAGGTCACACCTGCCCACGATGTGAACGACTATATGCTGGGCGAAAAGCACAATTTGCAGAGCATCAACATTTTCAATGATGATGCCACCATCAGCGAGGCCGCTGGCATGTATGTCGGCATGACCCGCGAAGATGTCCGCAAGCAAATCGTGAAAGACCTTGATGCAGCCGCATTGCTCGAAAAGATTGAAGACTATAATAATAAGGTAGGTTATTCGGAACGCACCAACGTGCCGATTGAACCGAAACTTTCCATGCAATGGTTCCTCAAGATGGAGCATTTGGCTGACATCGCCTTGAAGCCTGTCTTGGATGGCGACATCAAGTTCTATCCTTCAAAATACGTCAACCTCTACCGTCACTGGTTGGAGAACATCAAGGACTGGTGCATCAGCCGTCAGTTGTGGTGGGGTCATCAGATTCCGGCCTATTATCTGCCTCAAGGCGGTTTTGTGGTTGCCGAAAACATTGACGAAGCCCTGAAACTCGCCATCGAGAAGACCGGCAATGCCAATCTCACAGCCGCCGACCTGCGTCAGGACAGCGACTGCCTCGATACCTGGTTCTCCTCGTGGCTGTGGCCTCTGTCGCTTTTCAACGGCGTCCTCGACCCGGAAAATGCAGAATTCAAATATTATTATCCTACCAACGACCTGATTACTGCCCCTGACATCATTTTCTTCTGGGTGGCCCGTATGATTATGGCTGGCGAAGAATACCAAAAAGAAGTGCCTTTCAAGAATGTGTATTTCACTGGTATTGTTAGAGATAAGTTAGGCCGCAAGATGTCGAAGTCGCTCGGCAATTCGCCCGACCCAATCGAACTGATTGAGAAATTCGGTGCCGATGGCGTGCGCATGGGCATGATGCTTTCCGCTCCTGCCGGCAACGACATCCTGTTTGACGAATCGCTCTGCGAACAAGGCCGCAATTTCTGCAACAAGATTTGGAACGCCCTCCGTCTTGTGAAAGGCTGGACCGTTGACGAAAAACTTGCCCAGCCCGACACCGCCAAGATGGCCGTCAAATGGTTCGATGCCCGCTTCAACCAAGTGCTGAACGAGATGAACGACAACATCGACAAATACCGTCTGTCGGATGCCTTGATGGGCGTTTACAAACTCACTTGGGACGATTTCTGCTCATGGTATCTTGAAATGGTGAAAGCACCTATGGGTCAGGCTGTTGACAAAGCCACTTACGATGCCACCATCACTTTCTTCGAAAACTTGATGAAGCTCTTGCATCCATTCATGCCATTCATCACCGAAGAAATCTGGCATACCATTGCCGAACGTGGCGAAGGCGAAGACATTATCATCGCACAACAACCACGCTTCGACAAGCTCAGCGACCGCACTGAAGAAGAAAAAATCCTCGCACAATTTGCCTTTAGCGAAGAAGTTATCAACAATGTCCGTAAAGTCCGTGCCGAAAAGAACATTCCGTTCCGCGATGCCATTGAACTTGTCGTGAAGGACAATGCCGCCAACAAGGACTTCGACTGCATCATCAGCAAGCTCTGCAATGTCGGCAGCATCAATTATGTCGAACAAGCTCCCGAAGGCGCCTTCGGTTTCATCGTTGGCAGCACAGAATTCTTCATTCCTTTGACCGACAACATCGATGTCGAAGCTGAAATCAAGAAATTGGAAGAAGAACTGAAATACACGCAAGGTTTCCTCAAGGGCGTTGAAGCTAAACTTTCCAACGAGCGTTTCGTGAATGGCGCTCCTGCCGCAGTCGTCGATAAGGAACGCAAGAAGAAATCCGATGCCGAAGCCAGAATCGCTGTCATTGAGCAACAGTTGGCTGGGCTGAGGGGGTGATATTACACTGGTAGAGACGGTGCTTGCACCGTCTCTACACATCATAATCTTGACGACAAAACCTCTGGCAACTTCTTCTCGTCTCGTCGATTGTCCCAAATTGCGATGATTCTTATCTCGCTTTCAGTGACAAGATAAAAGATTCTGTTATGCCATGAATGCAAGACACGGAATGGAAGATACCGTTCGTCAATAGTGCCAAGATAGGGGCGGACTGCCAAAGCATTCATACGTTCAATCAAATCATCAACCACTCTAGTAGCAACAGCGATGCCAAAAGTGTCATCAACTTTCTGCTTCACAATTGCCAACTCTTCAACGGCTAAATCGTGTAATACGACTTTCCTAATCACAGCCTTGACATAACTAATTCACGCACCCTTTCAATAGGTATGCAAACCGATGGATCATTGTCCATTTCAGCGGCACGGCGGTTAAGTTCACGCAATTCATCTTCTACAGACAAATCCGAAACACATTTTGACAGCACCAGCGACAATGCGTACGATTGTACCAAATCCGTCAGTTCCTCTTTTGTATATAAACCGAGTGAAGGTAATTCTATGTTAATTCTCACAGCTTCCATTTGCTTCAATTTTGTGCAAAGTTACAAACTTTTTCTAAATAGTAACCAATTACATTTCGGAATTATTGCCGAAGCCAAGATTGCCGTCATTGAGCAGCAATTGGCCGGATTGAAGAAATGATATTATCCTTTGATAAATGAAAAGAGGCAACCCACACAGGATTGCCTCTTCCTTTTTTCCATGTTAAATGATTAGTACGTTGGAATGCCAACAAAATGTGCTGTATAAGCACCTCGTTCCCCATAATAGTCATAGATCCACATATTGCCACTTTTGGAAATAGTAAGTGCATTTCCATCTCCAGTATCAAAACCCGATCCATTTTTATAAAAAGTACAAAAACAGTAACCAACAGAATTATAATCACCTCCAGTTGTATAAACACCCGAATACCAATTATTATCCGTCTCAGTCCAATTAACAATAGCAAGAAACCTGACCCAATAACCAGGTTCGCTCCAGAATTGGATTTCTTTACTTCTCATATACGGATTTGCAGTAGGTTCATTTATTAATTTAACGTAACTAAGTTCATAAAAATTATCAAATACCCTATAATAGTTAGCATAAGGAGCCGGTAATGTCTTAAATTTCGGATGGATAATTTCTCCAGCTATTCCATTGGCATCGTATGCAACCACACTGAACTCATATTCCGTATCAGGTTGCAAATATTGACTATTTTGATTAGTGAACTTCTTGGTTATGACACCTGTAACATGACCTGACGATGTTAGTGTCCCACCTATGTTGTAGCAATAAGACCAAGTGTTGTTTGATGGTTCGAACTTCAGTTCCAAATAAGTAGGCGTGACATTGATTAGAGTTACCGTAACCGTTGGGGCTTGAGGCTGTTCGTTAGTTGTGAAATTCATTTCCATGCCATAAACGGTTTGGGAATTGCTTTGCGCATACGCTTTCACATAATATTTCGTATTAGCCGACAATCCCGTCATGTTGCTTGTGAATGAGCCTGCACCTTGCCCATCTGTGGTATGGTATTGGTCAACTGTTGGGTTAGGCGAAGTGCTCCAGCACACTCCTCGTGCTGTTACTGGCATATCACCATTGCAAGTAACTACGCCACCGCACATAGCTGTTGAAAACGTAATTTCCGTGACTCCGTGAGTTGAAACACTAAACGAGGCATCTCCACCATTTCCGCCGCCGTTATTACCGCCACCTTCAGATAAAGTAGTGAAATCCTTTTCTTCACCATACATTACGCCCGAGCTGGTTGAAGCGTATGCACGCACATAATATTTCGTTCCCGACCTTAGGTTTTTCATGAAAGAAATGTATTCTCCAACACCTTGATTATCAGTAGTGAAAAAGTTCTCAATGGTAGGATTTGGAGTTTCGCTCCAACAAACACCACTCACTTCAACCGAAACATCACCCGAAGCGGTGACATTGCCTCCGCTTTTCGCACTAACGGAAGTGATTTCTGCAATCGGCTTGGTGGTGACGGTAAGTTTTCCATCTGTTTTTGCACAACTTGCCAAAATCAAAGACACAATTAGCAATGCCATTGCAAGAAACTGATTATTTCTATAAGATTTCATGAAAAACAGATTTAATAATCATGAGCCAAACGAACAGCCACCCAACACCCTTTAGGTTCGTACCAAATAGTAGCCTCTCTCACTATCGCTGCATGTGAACCATCATAATCCGAAGAACTCCAATAAAACCCACTTGCAGGGGCATCATAAGGATTCCTTTCACTCATATTATTCGGCAAAAAGATAGCTCCATGCGATTGAAAAGAATTCATCCAAACCGACTCAGAAATTGTATTGGTGGTGTAATCCCCATTATTAGTATTGACATTAATCAATGTATAATAGGACGAACTCCAATCATCAGGCAAAACGACATATCCTTTTTGATTGTTCACTTTTGCTTTAGCAAATCTAATCCCGGAAGACGTAACACGATGTAAAAGTACATAATCCCATTCAGAAGAAGACAATGTGCGCCACAGTCCTTCCTGATTGCCTCCATTGGATATGGCATTATATCCCCAATCCGCCTCTCCGGTAAAATCAGAAAGATTGTTATTGGCTGAGCCATACGCATAATTGTCATCATTGCCCGCACTTGTTGACCAAGGCTGATAGCATATAGCACCATGATTGCGGCCACTTGTGCCCCATCCAAACAAATCAATCCAGCCAGAATAAGTTGCTGAACGGTCATCATTATTACTTCCACTAATAGTTCCTTCTGCTAAATATTGTTCATAACCAGAATAAGAATAATATGCACCAACCCAATCCCATTGGTGTTCCGCAAAGCGCCAAGTATTAGTGGAAGCTTGGTATTGCAAATTACCTTGCGAAAAATATACCTGTTTGGTCTCGCTTACGGAGAAAAGACCATTGATGGCTCCTTGTGGCGGCAAGCCTTTGGTAGTAAACGAAACTTCGTTGCCATAGGCAGTTCCAACACTATTTGTAGCGTAGGCTTTCACATAATAAGTGGTTCCAATTTCAAGGTCAGTCATTTGTACGTTAAAAGGTCCTGTACCCATGCCTCCAAAGGCTGTGCTATTGCTAAGGGTTGGATCTGAACTAGTGCTCCAACAAAGACCGCGTGCCGTCACAGGAGACCCACCATCCGAATTCACCACGCCACCACCTTTTGCCGTGTTACGCGTAATTTCAGTTATTTCGTTAGTTATCACAATGGGCAAATCTCCTTGCGTACCTCCACCGCCATCTGCTTGCGTTGTAAAACTTATTTCGTTGCCGTAAGTCGTCACACCTAAATTCGAAGTGGCGTAAGCCCTAACATAATACACAGTGCTTGCAGCCAGTCCTGTCAAATTGGTAGTAAATGCACCCGCACCTTGTCCATCGGAAGTATGTTGGTTTTCCAAAGTTGGGGTGTGGGATGTTCCAAAGCATACGCCTTTCACGGTCACAGTAACTTCACCGTTTATAGTCACATTGCCGCCGCACACCGCACTCGAAGCAGTAATTTGGATGGCATCGTTGGTAAGCACGGAAAGCGTTCCATCGCCGCCACCGTTACCTCCACCATTGCCACCGCCATCAGACAAAGTGGTGAAATCCATTTCTTCGCCATACATCACCACTCCAGAACTAAGCGTGGCATAAGCACGAACATAATATTTCGTACTTGCTTTCAGATTGTTCATCACGGAGATGTATTCACCAAGACCAATAATGTCAGTCGTAAAATAATCATTGGTGGTTGGACTTGGGCTTTCACTCCAGCAAACGCCACATGTTCCCGCAGTAGCATTTCCTGTTGCGGTTACATTGCCTCCACTTTTTGCACTATTGGCGCCAATCTCCGCAATCGGTTTTGTGGTAACAGTCAGTTTGCCATCTTCCTTTTTCTTGCAGCCTACAAAAAGTAGCGGTAACATGACACCTAACACCATGCCTAAAAACAACAACTTGCTTTTATTCATCTCTTATTTCCCTGAATACGTGTCGGGACAACTTCAAGTTTGGCAGATTCCCGAACACCAAGTTTAAACAAGTCAATGAGGCATAAAAAAAAGAAGCGCGGGAATCAACTCTTGCTTATCCCGCTATCGAGGCTCTCGCATTGCCCAACTATGTAAGATAAGCAATGCATCACACCCACGCTTTCAGCATAATATATTGAAAACAATATATAGCAAAAGTGTGGACGATGACCATTGCGTTATCACGACATAGTTTAGAATTTGCGAGATTCCGATAGCCGCGAATAAACGCCAGTTCAGCGTCTTTTCAATATGTCAGCCATCCAACACCCATTGAATGACGCTGCAAATATAAGGGAAATGGAAGCTAATACGCAACAATGTTAGAAAAAAAACAGAAAAAACATTTGAAAATTCATCCTGCTGTAGTTTTTGGCAGAATCGCTGTCATTGAGCAGCAATTGGCCGGATTGAGGAAATAAAATCATTCATTACCAATAGAAAAGGCTCTTGCACACGTGCAAGACCCTTTTCCCTTTATCAGCAACAGGTGTCGTTCGCATTGCTCACTTGCCTATTGCTGAAATCAGACTGCCCTTTCATGGCGACCGAATCGGACGGTCTAACGCCCTGAATAGGCAGCCTATCTTGAACCCGTCGCAAGCGAAGCGGCACGTCGGGTCTACGCCGCAGAGCCAGCGATGCGGCGGATGAACCCGAAACAAAAAGTAAAACTATTTCACCCGAATCTTCTGCCCAATTTGCAAAATGCTCGTCTCTTTCAGATGATTTAACCTACATAATTCCGAAATAGTCGTCCCGTGCATTCTCGCAATCCTAGTCAAAGTATCGCCCGATTTAACACGGTAAATCTCGCCATCGGAATCTGAAACATTCTTATCGTTTCGAGGTTTCTCAGGCTTTGAATCCTTCACTTTCAAGGTTTTCTGTTTGCCGCTCAAATCGGAATAAACATTTTTCAAGGTTTTCATTGTAATCTCATAATCGGTATTCACGCTCCGCAGCGAATCGGAAAGCCGATGGGAAAACAGCCAATCGTATGTCTCTTTCAGATAGAAAATCCGCGCCGGTGAACCATGATCTCCCCCTTGCAGTTTCGTGAAACGCAGCAAATCAGTAGAACCACATTCGCGCATGGCATCCATTACGGCTATCGATTTGGACATCGGAACCGCCCTGTCAGCCGTTCCATGAATAATCCACAAAGGCAAGGTATTCAGTCCGCATACATCGCGCACATTGCAACCACCGCACATTGCCATTGCAGCCGCGATTTTTTCGGGATAAGTGGCAGCAAAGTCGAGTGTCCCATAGCCGCCCATGCTCATTCCAATCACATAGAACCTATTGGTGTCTATCACATAATGCTCTTTCACCCAATCATACACATTCATAACCTTCTTCGGCGACCAGCCGTCATTCGTTTGAGGCGCAATCACGATGGCATCAATTTCACGCCCCTTTGCAAGCGCATCAAGAGGGCCGTATGTCCTGACCTTTTCCAAATTGTTTCCCGAGAGGCTTTTTCCATGCAAAAACATGATGACAGGTTTCTTTTCGCTCATCGTATCGGCATAATCATCAGGCAGATAAAGCCAGAAATTATAGCCATCATTAACCATTTGGCGACAGGCAACCAGTTGAGCTACAGAGCACAACGGCATGAAACATAATAAAGCTAAAATCAATTTTTTCATGTGACAAAAATAGTGTTTCCTTTTAAAAGAAAAGCTATCTTTGCGGCAAATTAGCAGGAAATGAACGCACGGATAAGACATTTGGCATTATTAGCAGCTACTGTGTTTTTCTTAGGAAGCGCAAATGCACAATCATATTTGAATGATTTTGAGAATTTTAGCAATTATTCTAAGCCTTGGACTAACTTAAACATCATTGAAGGCGGCACGACTCATAGCGGAAACCACTTTTGCCTTTGCGACAGCATTGATGAATATGGTTTCGGAGCAGAAATCGATGCCGGACAGCATTTTGTGAAGCAAAGCATCAATTGCCAGTTTGGTTTCTGGTGCAAAATGGAGCAAAACATCGGCGAATGCCTGATTGTTGTCAGCATCGACAATGAAAGCGGAAACATTTATTGGCACAGCTACCCGATTTCGGATTTCGCCCACAATGCAAACGATTGGTTCCCCGTTTCGCTTGACCTGAATTTCCCAATGGATTACTTGAAAAACGGCATCATCAAGCTGTATCTGTGGAATCGCGGCAAGAACCGCATTCTCATTGACGACGCCCACTTGAACATCAGACCCATTCAAGATTCCTATCTTCCCAAAACAACATGCGAAACAGAAAAAACCGATAATCTGCTGCATGTCACCTGGAACAATGAGGCTCTTTCCTCCCCTATCGCCAACCTTTTTGAATACATTCTGGATAACGACACGATAACCGAATTTTCCACAGATTGGAAGCTCGAAAAAGAATCAAACAATTGCAAGACAAAACATTACATATCGACGTCGAATATTTCCGAAACTCATCTCACTGAAATCGGGGAAGGCAACGAGAGGCTTTATAAAGCGGAAACGCATTTCAATAAGAACTGCAAACTGCTGCGTCAAGCCATCGTCATTCCATTTGCCGACAGCATTTTCACTATCAACAGAAGGAATCAAAAACTCGACAGCCTCGATTTCCAAAACGAGTACTATCTTGACCGTGAAGGCTTTATCGTTGGCGAAGGAGAACGAAGCATCGCCACCTACCACAACACGGAAATTTCGTCCATCCAATTTGATACAAAAAACCGAACCGCCTATTTCAACATTGATTATTGGCGCGATCATCCACTGATTCATTATCCGCTCTGCAACGACACTTCCGACTTTTTCCAAGACATTTCCTGCAAAGAAATTGATGGGGAAACGATTATCAAAGGTGAGTTTACGCTTTTCATTGGCACCGGCATTCAGGAGATGCCACGCATCATGCCCATTTGGGACGGCTACGAATCGGCCTTTATTTTCACTGAACACGCCGACTGGACCGACATTCGCACCCATCGAGCCGTTTTGTTTGGAAACGAGCATATTACAAGTCCAGAAGATGCCGTTGGCGGTTTCGTTTATTTCGATATCCCTGTCACGAAAAGCGTATTTTTCAACAATCCCGACAGCATAACCAACTACAAAACTTCTGACGGTAATTTTTCCGGCTTACACGCCACCATAAAAACTGACAAAGCATTTTATGAATTACTTAAATCGCTGAAAAACATTGGTTTCGATATTTGCTTGCATACACCCGAACAATACACGACAGTCAACGGAAACCTTGGCAAAGCCCTCCGCTTCATGCGCAAACGATTCGAATCACCAACTTGGATTGACCACGGCTATAACAACAATGCGCAAAACAACCGTGAAGACTTGGTTTGCGACGCACTTCTCACCGATTCACCACAATTTGCCGAAAAACTCTGGAAAAGAAACAAAGTCAAATACTTATGGAATGCCTATTACGAAGAAAACCGTATGGAACACCTGATTTTCGACGGGCATTTCGTTCAACCATACGATGGTTTCGGCGACGCTTTGCCCAACCGTCAAATCACCACTTTGCCTGATGAAAACCATTTCCGCCTTTGGTCGACACCTTCCACATTGGAAGTCAACACGGACGGCCAATGGTATTACTTTTTTGAAGCAAAGCGGCTACAAAGACTCGTTGACAATCACAACGTTTTCATCACGCACACCTATCCGGCTTGGACCGATCCCGAGCGTGCTTTCTGGCAATACGATGAAGACAGTACCGCTGTTGCCATGCCTGGTTTCAATTTCGCGCTGCAACAAATCGCCAATCTTCGTAACGAGAAAAAAATGCTGCCAACCACCATTCAGGACTATTTGAGCTTTTACGAGAGTCTACTCAAAGTAGATTATAAAATATTGAATGACAAAACCATAGAATTAAAGAATAATGGTCAAGACATTGAAGGTTTCACCATTCTCAGTGAAAAGCCGATATACATTTTCGGGAAAAACTTCAACACACGCCAAACCGAAGAAGGCTTCTACACTTGGTTTGACCTTTATGGAAAAGAAAAAGTAAAATTATTGATGAAATAGGAGATAGAGAACAAGTATCACTTGTATTACAAATTCCTCCCTCCAATAAAACACAACTACAATGAAACGCATATCCATTTTTGTGTCGGGAAACGGCACCAATCTTCAGCGCATCGCTGAATATTTTTCTAACAATCAAGAAGTCGAAATCGTCAACGTGGTTTGTAACAACCCAAAGGCTTATTCCATCGAAAGAGCCAAAAACCTTGGCATTCCGTTGAGAATGGTCACGAAAAAAGAGTTCAACACGCCTGAATTTACCAAGGAAATGCAAGGCCTCAATTTGGATTTGATTGTCCTTGCAGGTTTTCTGCTTCAGATTCCAGAAAGCCTTGTGAAGGCATTTCCTAAGAAAATCATCAACATACACCCTGCCCTTTTGCCAAAATACGGCGGGAAAGGCTTTTATGGCGAACATGTCCACGAAGCCGTCGTTGCTGCAAAGGAGCCATATTCCGGCATTACAATCCACTATGTGAATGAACTTTACGACAGCGGTGAGATTATTTTCCAAGCCAAAATCGCCTTGAACGACCACGAAACACCCGACACGGTGGCGGCAAAAATCCATGTTTTGGAGCAAGCCAATTTCCCCGTCATTATCGAGCAGGTGCTGTTTGGAGAATAATAGGAAAAAATAAATCCAAAAAGTCCCTCTAAGTGCATTTTGAAAAACAGTTAGAGGGACTTTTCACATCTACAAACTCCCTCTAACTAGGTTTTAGGACATAGTTAGAGGGACTTTTTGAAAAATATTTATTTTGATTTACAAATAATTATGTATTTTTGCATTGAAAAATAAATCAACAATTTAATGGAATTGATTGGAAGGAATAAAGAGATAAAAGAGTTAGATGCCATTATGGAATCTGGTGTACCTGAATTTGCGGTCATTTATGGTCGCCGAAGAGTTGGAAAGACCTATTTGGCAAATCAATATTTCAAGGACAAATTCACTTTCAAGTTCACGGGGCTTGCCAAAAAGAGCAAGAAAGAGCAACTTCATGCCTTTTGGACAGAACTGAACAAGCAAGGCAGCATCAACTATCAACAGCCCACAACATGGTACGAGGCCTTCGAAATGCTGAGAAGCCTAATAGAGAACTCGAAAAAAAGAGGCCGTAAAGTCGTTTTCATCGACGAACTTCCATTCATGGATACGCCACGCAGCAGCCTGATTACAGCTTTGGAACATTTTTGGAACCATTGGGGATGCACACGCGAAGATTTGGCTTTAATTGTCTGTGGTTCTGCCACATCTTGGATTACGAAAAACATCATCCGAAACCACGGCGGCCTACACAACAGGCTCACGCGAAAAATCTACATCAAGCCATTCAATCTTGCCGAGTGCAAAACCTACCTCAAAAAGCACAACTTCCATTTCACAGACAAAGAAATAACCGAATGTTACATGATTATGGGCGGAATTCCGTTTTATCTCAGCCTGTTAGACAACTCCAAAAGCCTTGCGCAAAATATTGACGAACTGTTTTTCCGCCGCAAAGGAAAACTTTCAACCGAATTCGATGATTTGTATGCCTCGCTTTTCAGCAAATCAAAAGACTATATTGCTGTGATTGAAGCATTAAGCAAAAAAAGCAAAGGACTAACCAGAAAGGAAATCATTGAAGCGACACACCTAGCAAATAGCGGCGACCTGACCAGAATCCTCGACGACCTCGACAATTGCGACCTCATCAGACGGTATCGCGGTTACGGAAAAACCGAACGCATGAACCTTTACCAACTTACAGATTTCTATTCTTTCTTTTATTTCAAGTTCATCAAGGAACACAACAACACCGACAACGATTTCTGGATTCATCAAATCAACACGCCGGCACACAACGCTTGGAGCGGCTATGCATTCGAACAACTATGCCTTTATCATGAAGCCCAAATTGAACATGCCTTGGGCATCAGCGGTGTTCTGACTGAATGTTTTTCATGGACTTCCAACAGAAAAAACGACGATTGTGACAATATAAAGAAGAAAAACGCTCAAATTGACCTTATCATCAAACGCGCCGACAAGGTGGTAAATATCTGCGAAATGAAATATTGTGCGGAAAAATTCATCATCAAGAAATCCTATTGGGACAACTTGGAAAACAAGATTTCCGCCTTCAGATTGGAGAACAATTACAACGGAAACATCCAGTTGGTAATGGTGACAACATTTGGATTGTTAAAAAACAAATTCAGCCAACAAGTTTTACACCAAATCACTATGGAACAATTGTTTAGCAGCATTTAACACATAATCAAACTCCCTCTAACTCGGTTTTAAAACACAGTTAGAGGGAGTTTTCGTATTAATGTGCCCATATCAAAATTGCCTTTCACATAACGGACGCACAGGTATGTCCTTATCCCCGTCCCCTCGGCAAGTTCGGGAAACTAAATCCTCCTCACTTCCAATTCCATACTCTTGGTTCATTCCGTCGGCAAAGCCTTGAAACCGTTGCCCATGATTTCAGAACTTTCAATCACATTGACGAAAGCATTCGGGTCGAGGTAACGGAGATTGGCTTTCAACTTCACCAAATCAGTGCGGTTCAAGGTCACGTAAATCATCTTGCGCTCTGCACCTTGATAGAGGCCGCTGCCTGCGAAAACGGTACCGCTGCGGTCAAGGTCCTCGATGATGAAATTTCGGACTGCATCAATTTCATCCGTAACGATAAACGCTGTCTTATAACTCTTTACACCTTCAACGATCAAGTCGATAACCTTGCTTTCAATCACAATCAAGAGGATTGAATAGATAGGCAGACGCAATTGGCGGAAAGCGATAAACGATGTCAAGGTGATGCACGAGTCGACGATGAGGACAAGCATTCCCAATGACACCTTAGTATATTTGTGCAAAATCATGGAAATGATGTCGCTGCCGCCTGAAGTGGCACCTGACTTGAACACCAAGCCAATAGCCACGCCATAAACCAATCCCGCGACCAAAGTATTCAGGAAATAATCAGGCACAAAAGCCAACCCCTTGACCGGTTCATTCAGCAAACCATCGTGGATGACAGGCTGATAGCCCCAGAAAGTTTCGAGCAGCCAAGTGAAAGCGAAAATCAAAATGGTGGAAATCACCGTCTTGGCACCGAATTTCGGTCCTAAAATCCAGGTTCCAATCAGCAGCAAAGGAATATCCATGCAAATGGCATAGTAGGAAATCTTCCAAGGCCACACGGTGTTCAGAACGTTTGCCAAGCCGTAAGTTCCGCCAGGAGCCAGCAAATAAGGATTCACGAACATCACATCGCCCACTGCAAATATCAGCGAGCCTAACACCAAATAGAAATACGCAACTAACTGTTGTTTCATCTTTGCTTTTTCCATAGTTATAAAGTATTAAATTACAAATTGTTACACTACAAAAGCACATCTTTTAATGCACAAAGAAAAAAAGTCAATCCATTGTTTTCAACAGATTGACTTTTGAAATCGTACTCCCGCAGGGGGTCGAACCCTGGACACCCTGATTAAGAGTCAGGTGCTCTACCAACTGAGCTACGGAAGCATCGTTGTTTCAGGGCGCAAAATTACAACCTTTTTTGATACGCGCAACATTTTTCGCAAACTTTTTTTCTTATATGCGATAACAATCTATTAAACAAAGTATTAGAATATTACAATAATGACACGACATTGATTTGGTTTTGGGATTTTCTAGGAAAATGTTCCAATATGCGAAGGAGTTCCCGCCTTCGCGAGGATGACGGCCTTCGCGGTGTGAATGACCTGAAAACAAGAAACGGCGGAAGCAAGGATAATTAATGAATAATTCGTGGAAATTAATGGTAATTCATGTTTGAAAAAACAAGAAGGGCTGCTCCTGATTGGAGTCGCCCTTCCGTTTCATTTTGCCGTATATGATTTGGTTTGGGGCGGCAGAGACGCGACATGTCACGTCTCTACACGTGTCCCAAATCATTTCATTTATTTAACGACAGTAACGCGCTGTGTGCTAACGCCGTTTTCGGTAGCGATGCGGACCATGTACACGCCAGCGTTGAACTGGGCCATGTTGATGATCTGCTGGTCGCCTTCGATTTCGACATCATACACAACCTGACCGAGGACTGAAACCACAGTGATGCGGTTCATGTTCTGGGCCTGGATGGTGATGTTGCCGTTGGTCGGGTTAGGATACAGGGCGATTTCGCCGTTTTCAGCAACGCTCGTCACGTTCACGATGACGTAGTTGTTAGCTGGGTTAGCTTCGCTCTGTGCAGGATCTGATTCGCAACCGTTGCTGTATTCAGCGCGAACCTGATAGTAGTAAACGCCAGCTGCTGTTGCATCGTAGTATTCGTAGTAGGTCTGGCCTTCAACTGCGTTAACTGAACCGATAAGTTCGTAGTCGACATTGTCGGCTGAACGGTAGACGTTGTACTTCACGATGTCTGCACGGTTAGCGAATGCAGGACGGTTACCCTGCTTGCTGATGCCAGCATTGGCGAGGACACCATCAGGTGTGCCGTTCAGGGCAGGAACTTCGATAGCGGTTGCAGGGATACCCTTAGCCATGTTGGTCACATAGCCG
>NZ_JBADWU010000099.1:0-16263 GCF_056203535.1 Candidatus Limimorpha sp.
ATTGGACTCCGTCCTACTTGAAGTTGGCGCTTCGCGCTGGAATTTACGGGAATCGCATCGCGTCCCTTGAGCGCAGCGAAAGTCTCTAATTCCAAAAGGATTTCCGTAGCTCGTTGTCTTGCACTTCCGGCAGGCTTCTCTAATTCGCTAATTCTTGATAAAAACAAGAATATTCTGGAAATAGGAATCGCTGATATAATTGGAACGATTTTACAAGACACAAATAGTTTTGAACCCAGTTTTGCAAGTTTTTTTTAAAACCTTAAAACCACAAAAACGTTATCTTTGCACCCAAATCAACACCCACCTATGGAAACACAAACCGATCAGGAAAGGGTCGAAGCCCTGCTCAGAGCCACCAACCGCAGTGGCGTGGAGAAACTCATCACTTGGCTTGAAAAGAAAAGCTACTTCACGGCGCCGGCCAGCGTATGCTTTCACAACCATGTCGAAGGCGGACTAGCCCACCACTCTCTCCAAGTCTACGACCTAGCCATGAGACTCAGGAGCGAATGGATAGCCGAAGGCAAAGCCACGGCTGAAGAACTGCCCGAGGACAGCGTCACGCTCAGCACGCTGCTCCACGATGTGTGCAAACACGACGTGTATTTCATGAAAGACGGCGAGCCGCAATGCGACAAGGAGAAGCGCAAACTTGGCCACGGCCGCCGCTCCATGATGCTGCTCATCAAGACCATTGGCTTCCCGCTCAACTACAACGAGATGATGGCCATCTGGTGGCACATGGGCAACGAGCACGAGCCGTCGTACCAATACTACAAAAGCGAATACAAGGAATCGGAGACCATACCGCTCTGCGTGCTCATCCGCAAGGCCGACCACGACGCCACGCATTGAGACTTATCCACACGCATCCTCACGCCGACAACAACAAGAAAGCCGCATCGTTACGTAGTTTCTTCAAGGCACGGTCGCGGCAGTCACGGACACTTTCGCGCGAGATGCCCAGTTCGGTAGCGACTTCATCCAAAGAAAATTCGCGTTCCTCGCCTATGCCATAAAGCATCTTCAGGACCTTGCCCTCCCTTTCTTTCAGCATATCGAGTCTATTGATGATGAGATCCTGTTCCGAGCTCCTCTCCACCGACAAATCCGTAGGCTCGTATTCATCAGCGACAAACACGTCGAGAAGGCTATCCGCATCGGCATCCTCATTCAGCGGCTCGTCAAGCATGATTTTCGGATTCGACATGGTAAGCAGGCCTTCCACTTTGGCCACCTTCCAATCCAATTGCAGGGCGATTTCTTCCATCGACGGACGGCGGTGCAGTTTTTGTTCCAGTTCTCGCGCCGTTTTCTTGGCACGCGCCATATCAAGGTTGACATTGGCAGGGATTCGGACCGTGCGCGAATATTCCACAATCGCCTTCAATATAGCCTGGCGAATCCACCAGACGGCAAAGGAGATGAATTTGAAGCCACGCGTTTCATCGAAACGCTGCGCAGCCTTGATAAGTCCCAGATTGCCCTCCTGAATCAAGTCCTCCAAATCGACGCCAAGCCCCGAATACTGCTTGGCAGCCGAGACAAGGAAACGCTGATTGGCCAGCACCAGACGGTCCATGGCAGCCTTGTCACCCTCATGAATGCGGCGGACTAATTCGACCTCCTCCTCTTCACTCAAAACCTTATACTTCACAATGTCGGCAAAATAATTCTTCAACGACACCGTATTTCTTTCCGTAACCGAATTTGTAATGTTAATTAAACTCATATCTCAATTGTTTTTTGTTTTCAAATAAACTATACCATGAAACGCCACATTTTGCAAGGGAATGTGGCGCTTTTTCTTTCGGACGACAAATTGTCAGCATCAAGCCACATCGCCATAACCCATCAAAGGCTTGCGGAGGTCCTTGAGCGCCCTATCGCGCAATTGGCGCACACGCTCACGCGAAAGAGCCATGAAAGCCGCAATTTCGTCAAGCGAAAACTCCTTTCCGCCGATTCCGTAATACATTCTGACCACCATGGCATCACGAGGGGCGATACTTTCAAGCGCATTACTGACATCTTGTCGCTTTGATGACAGTTCACACGCCGGATGTTCCGACAAATCGAGCACCTCTTCCAAACGGTTTTTCACTTCTTCCGCCTTATGCAACTGTTTCACAAGGTCAAACGGATACTTTAAAATCCAATCGTAGGCGTATGTGGTGAGTCTACAGCCCCTGCTGCTATCGAAATGCTTGACAGCTACGAAAAAGCCACGTCTCCCCTCGGCAAGCATATCGTCGCGCCAATTGGGATACGCCAGCAGGTGCTTCCCGTCCAGCACCGAATACACGAACTTCTCGTACCTTTTCCACAGTTCGCTGAAGCCGCGGTAGTCACCATGTTGCACCATTTCCACGAGTTGGTTGTCATCGAGCATTTCAATCATAGATGAGTAAATTTTTTCCATAATATTGTTTTAATGAATACTGAATTAAAAAAGAACACCATTTTTCTCGGAGCAACTTACTGTTTCTCAAAGACAAAAGAGGAAAACAAATAAATGCACAAAGAATCGCCCAAGGCGAAACTCCAGCAAACATCAGCATAAAAAAGCGCTGACTTTTTTCATAATCCTGCGGCATTAATTATCAAAAATCATGCCACGGGAGGCGTTTTGTTTAAAAATATTTTCTAATACTCCAGCCTCACATTATCCACCCAAAGCACATTGTCCGATTATCGGATTTTTCTCACTCTTTCCTGTAAATCCTTCATCGTTGCCATCAGTTCGGTCCAAGTCGGTTTCTCGCCATAAATCATTGTGCGGCACATCCTTTCGTAATCGGTCTTCCATAAAGGCAGCACATCAGCTGGTATCTCCAACGAAAGACGTGATGGCTTCAAGGTGTCGTAGTCGAAACCTTTCAATCCGATGAATTTCCTTCTATGTTCCATAACGGCATGATACAATTCGGAATCGGCCAAGGCATCAGCCGCAATGGGCGTTTGCATCATTCTGTACAAGTCATACAAATGTCGCGACATACGTTCGGTACGCACATCCGCCAAAGGTTTCGCAAACTCCTCGTGCAACAGCATCATTTTTTCAAGGAAAGTACGTTGAGGAGCAACTGCCGTTATCAAGCATGGGACTTCCGCAAACACACTTTCAGGCAGAAATTCTGCTATCATAGACTGGATGGCATGGCCTTTCACTGGCTCGTGCATTGACCGACCACTAACCTCAACTTTCACAATATGTTTCAAATAGGTATGTTCTCCCAAAGAAGGCTGATATTCCACCTCTATCACCTCAGGATCCGTAGTACTCACCGAAGTAATGTTCACATGGACGGTAAACGCATCAGCATTTATTCCGTTTGCCAGCATTTGCTTCCGTAATTCATGTTGCAGTCTCTCTCGCACAAACGTGCAAGATGCACGCCTTAGTTTATCGCTAATCTGCGTCTTCGACAATTCGTCGCCAAAGCCCAAATACTCACGCGAAACCGCCACATCAATATCTTCCGAAAAACGGTCAATCACGCCCCAACATTTGCTTAAAGAAGTTCCGCCTTTAAACGAAAGATACTCAGCACATGGCAATTCAAACAATGCGCGAAGCACCTGTGTCACCCACCAGTCTTTTTCCAAAACGAACCCCTCAATGCCCGTACGCATACTAAGTTGTTCCAACAACGTTCTTTTGTCTTCATTAGGCAAATTTCCAAATATCACTTTTCCTTCCATGAGTTCAATAGATTACGCACCCAAATCGGTGCAAGATTAATATCCGCTTTGTAGTCCTCTTCAGGCACTTGATTTAGATGGCTGACAAGGATACGCATCTGCTCCTCCGTCACACGGTTTTCACCAATAGCTCTCACCGCCATCACGACGAACTGCATCATCTCCGACTGATAGGCGAAAATACGCATTTCAGTAGTATGCTGGAAAAGGATGCCTTGACCCTCTCCCACCTTTATTCGCCGAGGCGAACCATTGGTAAGAAAAACCGCATTGACGGGCACCTGCGAAGAAAGCCCCAATAAATTCAAGACATAATCCTCACAAGGTACAATTTTTACCCTATCTCGCTTTGCAATAGCCCTGGCGATTTCACGGATTCCTGGCAACATGACACCTAAACCCCATTTCGTATCTATCTTAGGCTTGCAATAAATACCTTGAGCTACACGTACAATTTGCCCTGAACGGCAAAGTCTCACCAATGCCGAACGAACAGCATCAGATGTGCCCAAATCGCTCAGACTGTCAGGGAAAAAAATTTCCCCTTCCGCAAACGTCCGCACCCGTTCTTCGAGTTGTTGATAAGTACTGTCTTTCATTATTGCAACACAAATATATCATAAATTTGTGGCAAAAATACACATTTAAATCAATTTGAGAACTAAAAGCAATGCCAAAAAGCAGAAAAAAATCAATACTCCAGCCTCACATTATCCACCCAAAGCACGTTGTCCAAGGCACCGGTGAACGCACCGCAACTGCTTGAAGAAATCATCATGATTGCGTGTGTGACAGGACTATCTGCATCGGCCCACGATTCTTCCAAGATAGGTTTGCTCTCCCCTTTCTTGTTCAGGGCATAAAACGGATCATCTTTCGGGCGTAAATCCATATAAGGCTGATAATCTTCCGATTGACGCGCATCGCCATAAATGACAGGGATTCTTTGGTTTTTCACCCAGCCGTCAGAAGTCTTGTCGATATGGTAATAAGCCGTTCCGACCCTTTTGGCGTGAATGTTGCCACTTTCATCCTCCCAACGGTATTGCAGAATGAGCATGATTTCTTCAGGATCATTGCCATCGAGAGTCGTTGTACGCATCGAGCTGCCTTTCACTAATTTACCCATGTTTGGCAGTTTTGATTTGTAATCAAGCACCACAGCCTTCGGCTTTTTCGTAAACGGAATCCCCCAATCCATGAAAGAATACGGATTCTTGACACCTGTAACAGGTTCCAGCATCTTGCCCCAGAAAACGGAGCCAGCTGCAACCGCCTTTATATTGATGATACCCACCGCTTTACATGACACAATGCCAGTTGTCAGCTTGACGCATTTACCCGTAGGGCCTTTATCGGGCGTGGCATTGGTGCTGGTCTTCACCACACCCATCACATTGGCGAAAGCATTCGAAGTCGCCCAAATCGTATTATCATACTTAAACGGCTCATTGCCCCGAATCGTGTCGGTGGGTGCCGGCACATACAAGACTTTGGTGTCGCCACCGAGCAAATCCGATTCGGTGATGTAGCGCACCGTCCATTGTTCGAAATCGCCAAAAGGCACAGCCTCATAACGTTGCGCAAATGAGCGATTCAAAAACATGCAAATCAAGGCTAAAACGAAAGCCCTTTTTGAAACAGTAGATTTTCTGTAGTTTCCCATAACCAATTAATTTTAGGATTAGACATATATTTTCGATTAACATTCCGATATGTTTTTCCAACAAAATACTTGCCAGAAAATTCGCTCGTCATCGCGTTGACAGGCGGAATTGCACCTTTTTCAGGCGATTTGCAGAAAGGGCGGAAAACAGCATCCGCCAAAGGATCGAACCAACGGCCAAGGCTAATCATATTGCTGTTCACCACGCCAGGGTCAGCCATATTGACATGAAAACCAGTTTTTTGCGACAAGGCAAGTGTAAACAGCAGCAAAGCCAATTTCGAATCGGCATACGTTCCCAACTGACTGAAATCCTTTTCCGTTTTTTCAAAGAAAGTGCGGTCGAGTTTCGCCATGCCGCAAGTCAGGGAAACCATGTTCACGATGTGTGCATCAGGCTGAAACAGAGGCAACAAGGTGCGCGTCAGGAAATAAGGCGCAATGTAATTGACGGCAATGGTCTTTTCAAAACCATCTTCCGACAAAGCGAAATTGCGGTTCATTGTGCCAGCATTATTGAAAATGCCGCCAAGTTGCATTCCGTTGTCTTTCAAGCTATCGGCAAAACTTTTTACTGATTTTAGCGAAGCCATGTCAACCTGCATCACTTGCAAATCGGCTTCAGGCAAAGAGTTTTGGATTTCAGTTTTAGTCTTCTCCCCTTTCTCCACATTGCGGCAAGCCATAATGACCCGATAACCGCGTTGCGCCAAAGCACGAACCGCAGCCGAGCCGATGCTGCCCGAAGCACCCGTCACGATTACTTGAACTTTTTCCATAAGCGATTCACTAACCATTTGGGTAACAATGCGATAATCGGCGGCAGATAGATATTCATAAAACCTGGTTTCACGACACGCTTCTTGCGGAACATGCCTTTCAAAGCCTTGCGCACCAGCCACTGCGGTGTGCCAATCACGCCTAATTTGACGCCCAAATCGAGCAAACTTTCTTTCAGTTTATAAAGCGGTGTGGCAATGGCAGCGGGGCAAACCGTCGTCACACCAACGCCGTAAGGATGCATTTCGAAATACAATGACTTGCCGAAACTCTTCAGATAGGCTTTCGTGGCCGAATAAACCGTGATGCCCGGCATGGGGAATGTGGCCGCCATCGACGAAACGACAATGATGAAACCGTGACCGCGTTGTTTCATTTCGTTGCCGAAAAGTATGCAAAGGCGCGTCGGCGTATAGGTATGCAAACGCAACATTGTCAAGGCCTTTGCCTCGTTCTCGCGCGTCAGTTCCTCGAAGAAAAACATGCCCGCATTGTTGATGAGAATATCAATTTCCAATTGCCGTTCATTGCAAAAAACAAGCAGTTCATCGGCAGCGGTAGCTACAGCCAAATCCTGAAAACGTGGCACGACCTCAACGCCAAATTGCGATGACAATTCGGATGAAACCTTTTCCAGTTCCTTTTCCTGATTGCTCACCAACAGCAAGTTACAGCCTGCTTCGGCCAATTGGTGCGCATATTGCAAACCCATGCCCGAACTGCCGCCCGTAACCAAAGCCCAAGGCGTGTGCTGGCATTGCTGCGCATATTTACTGACTCTTTTTTGAAGATTCATCTTATTCCAATTCAATTTCAACTAAAACATCACCTTCGTAATTCGAAGCCCACAAACACTCATCATGTGATTTTTCGCCATTTATCTTGAAACTTTTCATCTCTTTGCCGTGACCTTTGACAACGACTGTAAGATTCATGTTTCGGTAGCGGATGCCACTCAAGCGACATTCACTGCCATCCTTCATGCCAACTGGATTGAATTCTATTCCCCAATCCCTAAACTCAAGGCCAAAGACATGATTGATAATGAGTCGAATAAAGCCCGAAGCGCACCAAGTCTGATGATGTTTCACATCCCAAAGCGCACCACACTGATAGCCGCCCGAAGGCTCACCTTCGATGGTGTAAATTTCGCAAAAGTCTCCACCACTATGATTCATCGCCAAATCGGCCATGTTTTCCAACTCAAAATAGAAAGGTTCCAACAAACCATAATGCGCACATCCAGAAGCATATAAGGCATTGACATGAGGCCAAACCATCAGGTTGTGACGACCTGGCTTGTCGGGCGTATTGCGTGGAAATGATGGACTCACGCTGGCAATGCCATGCTCCGTAATAAAAGCATTTTTCACCATCTCTTCAGCTTCCTCAGCACCCAAGATGTCGAACAGCAGAGCAAAAGCCAAACCCATTCCCTCCTGATAATCGTGCGGATGGCCTAAATGGTCGATGAGATAGTAGAACTTATGTTCCTCGGAACGATAAAATGTTTCAACGATGCGATTTTCCAAACGACGAGCAGATTCATAATATGATTCCGAAGCATCGGTCAAGCCAAACTTTTCCGACATTTTAGCCAAAAGCCAATAGGCTTCCATATATAAAACATTCGTGCTCAAACATTTAATCGTAGCCGAATTGGAATGATGCAGCACATAGCTGTCGTCCCATTTGGCTGGGTCGTAAACGGGTTCATCGTAGGCTGCAATGCCATCCTGAAAAACGGCAGGACCCATGAAAAGTCCCGAAACCGAATCAAAGCACTGCGTTTCCAATTCCGCCATCGTATTCTTACAGCAATCGTAGGCTTTGGTCAGGAAAATCATGTCGCCAGTCACCTGATAATGGTTGTAAGCACCTATGGTCCAAATGATTTTGTCCCAATACTGGTGCCCAATCGTCGTGCTGTCGTTGGTGACACTCCAAAGCGATTTTTCCGCCACTTCGGGATGAAGCAAACTCACAGCGTTCCAGCAGTTTATGGCACAATCACGCGTCCATTCGCCGCCGTAACCTTCGCCCGCTTCTATCATGCCATCATGAATATTGTGGTCGATGGTCCAGACGGCCAGCTTGAAAGCACTGTCCAAAAGCGCATTATTAGACTGCATTTCCTGTGCCATGCCTTGCAGCGACATGAAACACACAAGCAATCCGATAAAGATTTTTTTAAAGCGTTTCTTCAGCATGATCGATTTCCTTTTGCAGTTTATCAGGCAGATTTTCAACACAATGGTGACACTTCATTTCCAAGGTATACATACGGCCAATGCAATAGTTGGAGTGTTTGCAGCCACTGCGCTCAATCTCGCCCGATTTCAGTTTGTTGACGAAGTCGGTGTCATGCACCAAGGCGCGTGCCATCTGCAAGCCCGTGAAACCTGCATCGAGCACTTCTTCCATCTTTTGCTTTGAAATCAAGCCGCCGACATAAATCAGAGGCAGTTTCAGATTGGCGCGGAAAACTTTGGCATCTTCCAAGAAATAACCTTCGCTGTAAGGCACGGTCGGAATCATGATACGACCTGCAAAAGCCAAACCGGCTTTCAGCCACCAGAATTTCTTCATATCCATATAATGACGCAAGGTCTTCAAAGGCATGGCACCACGCATCACCTCCATCGGGGCTTTGCTGACGAAACCTGCCGTAAGCACCAAGGCATGGACGCCCAAACGTTCCAGTTCCTGAGCCACCTTGATGCACTCTTCCTGCTGCATGCCACGCTTGAAGCCATCGTGCATGTTGACCTTCGCCACAACTGCCATATCATCCTTGGCGTGAACCATTACTTCGTTGATAACCAATTGCATGAAACGCATCCTATTTTCAAGGCTGCCGCCAAATTCATCGTGACGATGATTGGTATAAGGCGACAAAAACTGACTGATGAGATAACCATGTCCGGCATGGATTTCGACGCAATCGAAACCCGCTTCACGCGCCAAATCGACGGCCTTGCCAAAATCCTTGACCATGGCATAGATTTCATCCTTGCGCAATTTCCTGACGAAAGTCGGCGAATAAAGGTTGAAGCCGCCCGAAGCGCCGACCGGCATACAGCCGCAAGTGGCACGGTGCGTCATGTTGCCGCAATGCCCCAACTGGATGGAAGCCTTTGCGCCTTCGGCATGAACGGCATCAGTGAGTTTTTTCAGTTCGGGAACGATTTCCTCACGCATCCAAAGTTGTCCGTTGAACGACAGACCCGACTGCGACACGGCAGCGTAAGCCACCGTAGTCATGCCCACGCCGCCTTTTGCAACGGCGACATGATAGTTAAACAAATCCTGAGAAGGCTTGTTACCATAAGCCATATTCTCAAAAGCGGCGGAGCGAATCACCCTGTTTCTCAAAGTGACCGGCCCGATTTGACATGGTGTAAATATCTTTGATTCCATGAGCAATGTTTGTTATGTATCGTTGGTTTTCAGTTTTCAGTTATCGGTTTTCAGTTGTAAAAAAGTTCAAACCTTAACACTTTACATTTTCACTATGAACCGTCGTTTCGATAAACTCAACGAGCTAATTTCACGATTTCATTTTATCACTTTCCATTTTCCACTATTTCACTTTCCACTTTAGCACTTTCCACTTCAACACTTCCCACTTCAACACTTTCAATAAATAAACGGTATAATTCTTTTTGTTTTCTTCGTATCCAATTCATCGCCAAATTCGGCCTTATACTTGTCGTAGATGCGGGCGGCACGCGGTCCCAGATTGGCGAAAGTCCACAAAGCGAAGACGGCTCCCGACCACGACCAAGTCAGCACGGCGAAGCCAATCCACTCCAAAAATTCGCCGAAATAATTCGCCGATGTGACATATTTGAACATGCCTTCCTTGGGCAGATAGTGTTTCGTGTCGCCAGGTTTCCGCAAATTGCGGATAATGTCATCCGACTGAATGTTGATGAACAGACCCACTAGGAAAATCAGGAAGCCGATGATGAATTTCGGCGTCGAGAGATAATTGGGCGCATAATAGTCATCGGGCGAAATGAAGAATATCCAACCGCCTTGCATTAAGGCATTCAAAGTATTGAAAACCATGCCCATAAGAATTATAGACAGAGGCATCTTGCTTTTGCCGCGAATGCGGAACGGGAAGACAAACGAGCGTTGGAAATAGTGCAATTCAAAAAGGAAAAGGAAGGCGATTCGGGTCAAATCACCTACTCTATCCGAACAAAGCCACATCACGAGCATGGCGATGAAAACCGGCGCTTCCATCAGCACCCAGCCCACTTTGTTGTTGATGGCCGGGCCCCATTTCTTGTTGTAAAACTTACCGTAACCTGCATCGACGAAATACAAGGCCACAAAGACAATCACGGCCACACAAGCCATGACAATGAGAAAAATATTAAAACTTTGCAAACTCATTTTGATTAAAATAATTGTTAAGAGTAGGAAATAAGTTCTATCGAATGAAATATTGCACAGATAATGATCCTTAGCTGTCGTTTTCTCCAGACAGCAGTCCTTTGAGGGCTTCAACATCAGGCAAAGCCTTCCGAAGTCTCTCCGGCATATCGGCGGTTGTCCTGTAAGTCGCCACTCCCATAGGAGAATCATATTTTTGAATCACATATTCGACATACGACCTGTCTGCATCTTGACACAAGATGATTCCTATCGATGGATTTTCATTAGGTTTGCGCACTTCATCGTCCAAAAGTTGCAGGTATGTTTGGAGCTGTCCTAAATAGATTGGCTTGAACTCTCCAAGTTTCAATTCAACAGCAACTAAACAGGCCAACTCTCGGTTGAAGAAAAGCAAATCAATGAAATGATGCTTGCCGAATTTTTCTATATGGTACTGGTTACGAATAAATGAAAAGTCCTCACCAAACATCAGGATGAAGTTCTTGATGTTCTGCACAATTGCTTGTTCAACAACTTTTTCATCAACATCTGCACTGTCTCTGGCACATAGTTCTTCGACATTGATGTAGTCTAAAAGGTACTCATCCTTAAACATCTCTATGGCTTTAAGCGCCTGAACCTTTTTAGGCAGCGTCAACAAGAAATTGTTTGGCATTTCTGACTGGTGATGGAAAAGGTCTTGTTTCAGTAACTCACGGAGCCTATATTTATCCCACTTGCAGAGCGCAGTCTGATGGATATAAAACAGTCGTTCTTCCAAAGTTTTCGTCTTATTCAGTATTTCCATGTGATGCGTGAAACTTACTGACAAGAAATCGCAAGCCAATTCAACGTCAAAAATTGTCGGTTTGAAATCCAAACGAGATACGGCCGTACTTTTCATTTCGTCAGCCGATGGCTGACGATTCGCATCTTCCTGCAAATCTGACTGTTGAAATTCGTCAGCCAATGGCTGACGAATTATATACTCACGCCACTGCTCATAGAAGATTCTCATGTTTTTGATGCTGGTTTCACCAAAACCTTTCAAACCCGGCAGTTCCTTCTGAAGTTGCTGGCTGATGGAAACTATGGCGCCACTTCCCCATTGTTGTCTATGCGATTCTTTTGAGATGTACCCGCCTATGGCAAAATAGAGTGTCAGTAAATCGGCATTTACTCTTTTCGCCGTTTGTTCCTGACTCTGAAGGATGGCCGTCTTGATGATTTGAACGGCTTGAGAAAAAGATGTAAGCGTATCATTCATGGCACAAAAATACGATTTATTTAGATGTGTCAGCTGAATAATAAATAAATCCCTACCTTTGCTAACTTTTTCAATCAAATGCAAATGGAAGACTACATCCTTATTGAAGGCGCGACTGAAAACAATCTGAAAAACCTTTCGCTGAAAATTCCCAAAAGGCAAATCACCATCGTGACGGGCGTTTCCGGCTCGGGAAAATCGTCGCTTGTTCTGGACACGATAGCGGCAAAATCGAGGCGCGAACTGAACGATACTTTTCCTTCTTTCACGCAGCAATATCTGCCGAAATATGGTCGTCCTCATGTGGAAAAGATTGAAAATCTTCCTATTGCCATCGTCATCGAGCAACGCAAGCCCACCTCCAATTCACGCTCGACGGTGGGCACTTACACCGACATTTATGCCTTGCTGCGACTGCTGTTTTCGCGTGTCGGACAGCCTTTTGTCGGCTATTCCGATGTCTTTTCGTTCAATCATCCTTTGGGCAGCTGCCCGCGCTGTGCGGGCTTGGGCGAAATCCGCGAACTTGACATTCACAAACTCGTCGATTTCGACAAATCGCTCAACGATGAAGACACCATCCATTACATCGCTTTCGGCAAAGGCGGCTGGCGCTGGATCCGTTACGCCCACAGCGGTCTTTTCGACTTGGACAAGAAAATCAAGGACTATTCACCTGAAGAACTGGATTTGTTCCTCAATTCGCCGCAAATCAAGCTGAAAAACCCGCCGAAAAACTGGCCGAAAAGTGCCAAATACGAAGGCTTGATTCCACGCATGTACCGCAGCATCATCAATTCGGAAGAAGGTTTGCTTCATGCCGCCGTACTCAACCCGATGCTCACTATGGGTACTTGTCCCGACTGCAAAGGAACTCGCCTCAACCCGACGATTCTTTCCTGCAAAATCAACGGGAAAAACATTGCCGACGTTACCGCCATGAGCATCGCCGACTGCAAAATATGGATGGGAAGCATTGATAATCACTTGGCTGAAGACATCAAGCACGCCACCATCGAAAGGCTTTCCGCATTGGAAGAAATCGGCTTAGGCTACCTCACCCTCGACCGCGCCATCGGCACACTTTCGGGCGGCGAAGCGCAACGTTGCAAGATTGCAAAATACATCAACTCATCGCTTTCCGATGTCATGTATATTCTTGACGAGCCGAGCGTCGGCCTCCACAACCACGACATTCTGCTCATGCAGAACTCCGTCAAGAAACTGAAACAGCACGGCAACACGGTCATTTTAGTTGAGCACCACAAGGACATGATTAAGATCGCCGACCATATCATCGACATGGGTCCCGGTGCGGGTGCTGCCGGCGGTCAGATACTTTTTGAAGGCAGTTACGAAGAACTGCTCCGGAGCCACACTCTGACAGGCACCCGATTAAGCGCTTCCAAGCAACTGAAAGACAAGGTCAGGACGCCAAGCGGCTGGTTCCATCTGGAACACGCCGACTTGCACAACCTGAAAGACATCACCATCGACATGCCACTCGGCGTGATGACCGCCGTGGTCGGCGTGGCCGGTTCGGGGAAAAGTTCACTCATGGAGTGTTTCATGAAAACCTGCCCGAATCCCGACGACATTGTCTATATTAGTCAGAAAAACATCGGCATCAGTCTGCGCTCAACGCCAGCCACTTACCTTGACGTCGCCGACGACATCCGCAAGGTCTTCGCCAAGGAAAACAAGGTGAAAATGGACCTGTTCTCCTTCAACGGCAAAGGCGGTTGTCCCGTCTGCCAAGGCAAAGGCGTCATCGTATCCGACATGGCTTTCATGGATGCCATCGAGACAGTCTGCGAAGCATGCGGCGGCCTGCGCTATTCCAACGAAGTGCTTGAATACAAGGTGCAAGGCATGAACATCGCCCAAGTCATGGACCTCACTGCCGAGAAAGCCTGCGAAATGTTTTCCGGCACCGTGATAGCCGAAAAACTGGAGCCTTTACTGCAAGTCGGATTGAGTTATTTGCACCTCAACCAGTCGCTTTCGACACTTTCGGGCGGCGAATTGCAACGCATCAAACTGGCATCATACCTGCGCAACAAAGGCAAGATTTTCATCCTCGACGAACCTTCCGATGGCCTTCATCTCAACGACATCGATCGCATCCTCCGCCTATTCGATGAGATGGTTGAAAAAGCCAACACGATTTTCCTCATCGAGCACAATCTGGAAATGGTGAAGTCAGCCGACTATGCCATCGAACTCGGTCCCGGCGGCGGCAACATGGGCGGCGAGATTCTTTTCTCCGGCACGCCAAAAGCCATGACGGAATGTGAAAATTCGGTGACGGGAAAGTACTTGATTTGATAGAAATGTATATTTTTGCCTCAAAATAAAGAGAAATGAGCACAACGCAACATACGATTATAAATGGAGATTGCAGGAAAATGTTTCCATCCTTTCATCAAGACTTTCAAGAAACAGTTTTTGAAAAAGATGGGCATAAAATATATTGGGGAGATTCAATAAACATCTTACAAAATCAAATACCTGACGAATCCATTGACTTGATTTTTGTTGACCCTCCATATAATATCGGCAAGAATTTCAATGGTTTAAAAGACAAATGGAAAAACGAAGATGATTACCTTTCGTGGTGTTACCAATGGATTGACTTGTGCATTCAAAAACTTAAACCATCCGGTTCAATGTACATCATGACATCAACGCAATTCATGCCCTACTTTGACATTTTCATCCGCAAAAAGATGGAGATTTTGTCCAGAATAGTTTGGAGTTATGACAGTTCAGGCGTACAGGCTAAAAATTATTACGGTTCCATGTACGAGCCAATTTTGTTTTGCGTGAAAGACAAAAACAATTACACCTTCAACGCAAAAGACATTATGGTGGAAGCCAAGACCGGCTCAAAACGGAAACTGATTGATTATCGGAAAAACCCGCCACAAGTTTATAGTTCCGAAAAAGTTCCAGGGAATGTTTGGGAGTTTGCCAGAGTCCGTTACCGCATGGATGAATATGAGAACCATCCTACACAAAAGCCTATTACACTGTTAGACAGAATAATAAAAGCCAGTTCAAACGAAGGCGACACCGTTTTAGATCCTTTTTCAGGAACCTTCACGACAGGTTTTGTCGCCAAACAACTTAACAGAAAATCAATTAGCATCGAAATTCAGGAAGAGTATTTAAAAATCGGTTTACGAAGGTTACAAATTCGAGATGAGTACAAAGGAGAAATGCTGACAAAAGAACCAAGAACTTTTGAAACCGAGAGAATTACTGAGCAAAACTATATGTTGAATCTTTTTGAAGCCTAAGAAATCATGGAACATCAATTCACAAGTACCATAAAGGAAATCCTTTATCAGAATTTTGGAGAACACGCCGATAAAATTTTCGACAACAGTCTATTAATCCAATATCTGAATGAAAAAACACGTTCCGCTAACCGTGGCTCAAAATCGAGAGGCAGCTTTGCCAACCTCTACGCCATATACGTAATTATCGAAGACTATCTTAATCATGGGTTCGACAAAAACGATGAATATAAATCATACGAAGGTGCAGCTTATTCTCCTCTGTTCACCAGACAAAGAGAATTACCATTTGGAGAAAAACTTCAAAACCATGCACTTAATAACAGAATGAATGCTGAGTTTCAGAAATATTTCCCTTTTTCCGAATTAACACCAATTATTAGAAACCTTGAGACAAACCGCTATTGGATAAATGAAAATTTGATAAAAGTCAATGTTGAAAACCTGACTTTTAACATCGCCCAATCCATTATTCAAATAATAAACGAATATGTAAAGGCAAAGCAAGACGCTTTCCTTCAATTTGTGAAGACTTGCAAAGAGATTCAGCGACTTGGAAAACACAAAAAAGATGAGGTTGAGGCTTTTATCATCGGTTTGTTGGCTCCAAATGTTGATGCCCGATTATTTGAAATTGTCAGTTATTCGATTTTGAAATACTATTACCATGACCAACAGATTTACTGGGGCTATGACCTGAAACATCTAAACAAGGAAAATCTGCAACTATTCAAAACCGGCAGAACAAATGCCAACGATGGCGGAATTGATTTTGTAATGCGACCGTTGGGGCGTTTCTTTCAAGTCACGGAAACATTGGATTTCAAGAAGTATTTTCTCGACATCGACAAAATCCAAAGATACCCAATAACTTTCGTAATTAAATCGAATGAATCGAAAGACGAAATCATTAGCAAAATAAGGGAAAACGCCATCAAATCATACACAATTGATGCTATCGTAAACAACTATTACTTTGTAACATCTAAATATTGCATAAAACAAAAAAAAATAATCGTATCTTTGCCGCGTCACATACAACACGATACGATTATGCCTATCCAGAAGTACGAGGTAAGTCTGTCTGCAACGGAGCGCAAGCAACTTACCAAGATTGTAAAGTCCGGCAAGATGCCGGCAAGGACCATCCT
>NZ_JBADWU010000100.1:0-59472 GCF_056203535.1 Candidatus Limimorpha sp.
ACTATCAAGATAAGACTTCCAAATGGCAAGGTGTGCTTCAGGACGCTCTACACATCTGCCCAGCACAAGGCCGTGAAGTCGCTGGTCGATGCCCTCGCGTGCGCGTATGAGCGCAAGGGTGACGCATAGTCAAAGTCAGGACATATTACCTTGTTAATTAGTCTTTTGTAACCAGTTTGAAGCCTACGCCGTGAACGTTTTGCAGTTCAACTCTTGGGTCTTCCTTAAAGTATTTGCGCAGCTTGGTGATGTAGACATCCATCGAGCGGGCGTTTTCTTGCGACACTTCATTCCAGATTTTGCTCAGTGCCACGGGGCGTTCCAGAGTCTTGCCCATGTTTTCGCAAAGGAGGAGCAGCAAGTCCGACTCCTTTGAGGTCAGTTTGATGTCCTGCTGTCCGTTGGAAAGCAAATGGCGTGCGGCATCGAATGTGTAGCTGCCCAATGCAAAGGTCGTTGGCGAGCCTGCGGTTGCCTTTGAGCGGTTGTAGACGGCACGGATGCGCATCAGCAGTTCGTCCATGCTGAAAGGTTTGGTGATGTAGTCGTCGGCACCAATTTCAAAACCTTCCAGAATGTCTTCCTGCATGGTCTTTGCGGTTAGGAAAATGATGGGAATGCGGGGATTGATTTCCTTCACTTTTTTTGCCAATGTGAAGCCATCCATGATAGGCATCATAATGTCGAAAATGCAGAAATCGTATTGCCCTACTTTGAATGCATCAAAGGCAATTTCTCCATTTGGACATAATGTTGCTGGATACCCCTTAGCATCGAGATATGCTTTTAAAATCATGCCGAGGTTTTTGTCGTCTTCGGCTAATAAAATATTGATTTGTGACATAAGTTAAATACCTTACTATCAGTTAAAAAATCAAATGATGAACACAACTCTGATAGCTCTTAAATGGCTATCTTTCAATTTCACTGCAAAAATAGGCTTTTTTTCTTTAATAAATGCAATAAAAATTAATTTTTCAAGGGCAAGGTTAGGATAAAAGTCGAACCGTGGTGAAATTCGCTTTTCACGTCGACGCTGCCTCCATGAAATTCTGCAACGTGTTTCACATAATTTAGACCTAACCCGTGGCCTTTCACATCGTGGATGTTGCCCGTATCGACACGGAAAAACTCGTCGAAAACCTTGTGCTGGTCGATTTTCCGTATGCCGATGCCGTTGTCTTTTACGCTGATTACAATCGAGTTTTCGGCGTTTTCGGTGGTGATAGTCACTGCTGGTTTTTTGCCTCCGTATTTCAAAGCGTTGTCAATCAGGTTGGAAATGGCGTTTCCGATGTGGATTTTGTCGCCGGCAATCAAATCGTTTGCCGCATTGAGTTGTAAGATTATTTCTCCGTCTTTTTCCTTGGCGGGCAGTTCATGCATTTTGGAAACGTTTTCTATCACCTTATTAATGTTTATGTCTATCGGATTCGGTATCTTCTTGCCCCCCACGCGCACCAGGTTCAGCACTTCCTCCACCAGTTGCTTGATGCGGTCGTTTTCCTCCGAAATGACATTCAGGTAAGTCGAAATCATGGCTTTATCCTTTTGGATCGATTCGTCCTGCAAGGCCTGGCAGGCCAAACTTATTGTGGCGACCGGTGTCTTGATTTCGTGTGTCATGCTGTTAACGAAATTGGTTTTCAGGTTGCTGACTTCGTCTTGCTGGCGGATGATGGAAATGGTGGAAATGAAGCAGAATAAAACGACTATCAAAATGAAAATCAGGTAGAAATGATAGGAAAAATTATGTATCCATAGTTTTACGTTGATTTTCGGGAAAAACAGCACAAGCTCATCGAGACGTTTGCTGCCATCCGATTCAAGCGAAATAATCTTGTGACGGATGGATGATTTTTCAAGGTTGGTGAGATATGTTTCCGACGAAGCGTAAATGAATTTCTTGCTGCCATACGAATAAATGCCGATTTCGCAGGGATAATGTATGTTTTCCTTGTTGAGACAGTCTTTAATGATGGAGTCGATGGCAGGGAAGCCTAGGTTCAAATAGTCGAAATGAATATTCATGGCTTTCACCATATTGTGCATGTTGATGAAATCGTTCACCGTGAACTTGTCCCATTTTTCTATTTGTAGCTCGTTGGCAAATTCAACGAAAATGGATGTCGTGTCGGAAAAATTCATCTTTTCATTTTTCAGTTCGGGATTTTCAAGTTGGAGCTGTTCAAAGGTTTTGAAATTGATGTCGGTCGTGGCGCGGTGCAATGCGGTTTCCACTTTTGTTTCAAAAAGCGATTTTTGGTTGTCAATGTTGAGTTGGAGAAAATCCAACTGGCTGAAAATCATTGCAATCCAAACGACAATCATCAGAATGACGATGAAGTGGATTTTATTTGGTGTCTTTTTTTTCATGTCTCAAAAATATTGTTTTTTCCATCAACAAGTGAAAAATATCAATAAAAAAATATTTTTTTCAGTTTTTTGTTGCGAGTAATTGAAAAATACCTATTTTTGCAGCGGTTCTTATCATAATAACCTCATAGCTGAGCAATCAGCTGTGAAATAAAAGGTTTCATAAATTTTGGTTTTTGGTTCTTGAAAATCCTGGCACCCGCTGGGATTTTCTTGTTGTAGGCAATCGGAAAAACACGATGTCAATTGTCAGAATCATTAGAAACAATATTGATTGGCAATTGGAACGTAAAGACGCACGGCCGTGCGTCTCTACATGCCAAAATTTGACCCATACGCCGAAAATAGAGACGTTGCGTGCAACGTCTCTATATGATAAAACCACATTAAATCAGAACGTTAGGTTTGCTTTAATGTAGAAATTCCGGCCTGGCTCAACATTGATGTTGCCACGGTTGGTGGAAAGGAAATTGGTGTAAGCCTCGTCGGTGATGTTGTCGATGCCGCCGAAAAACTGCAAGCCGCATCTGCCGAAACGGAACACCTTCGAATTGAGTGACAAATCAAGACGGAAAAAGGAATCGGTTGGTTTTTCGCCTGCTGCAATCTTGTCTCTGTTTTTTGCTCCTGCACCCATAAGTGATAAATTGATGGCACCAACTTCTGGATAGGTGTAGGCAATGCCAAAACGCCCATTCATTGGCGGAATGGAAGGCAGATAGGTGTCGTTTTCCGTATCGCGGCCAATGATGTAAGCACCATTCAGGTAAACCTGTAAACCATTGGAAATGTGATAGTCAAGACTAAAATCGCAGCCGTAAAGTAGAGCTTTGCTTACGTTGCTGTAAATCAAGGCAGGCAAAGTGTCGATGCTGCTTTCTTCGGTCAGGTGATAAATGAAGATGCCATCAGTTTCGACAATCATGTCGGTCATGCGGTTCATGAAAACCGAAGCCTGCATTTCCAGCTTGTCGCCCCAATAGCGCACGCCCAAATCGGCTGAATAGCCTTTTTCAGGATTCAGACTCGGATTGCCAAGTTGCACCTTGCTTCCCAAGTCGATGTATTTGAAACGTTCTTCCAAAGAGGCGGCACGGTAACTGCGGGCCAGATTCAAAACCAAATCCAGCTTTTCGTTCAGGTTGTACAGCAAACCCAAATTGGCGCTCCACGAGAAATCATTTTTTTCGCCCGATTCGAATGTCACGCGCTGCGAGGGCATAGGCTGGATTTCTCCGTTTTTAATGATGGAATCCACATCGTAGCACTTTTCGTTCTTTACAAAAATGCCGTCAAAACGGCCTCCCGCAGTCAGCGTGAGACGGTCGTCAAGCAAACGCATTTCGTCCTCGATAAAAAGTCCTGCATTCGTAAACGAAGCCTTTGGCAATGGCGTTTCGTAACGCTCAACGTGATTGACAACCGTGTCGCCATTCGGCTTGACGACGGTCATCAGTATGTCCTTTTTGCGGTCGGTCGTCATGTTGCGCCGCCAGGCATCAAGGCCAACAATCAGGGTGTTGTTGTCCGAAAAGCTCCATGTACCTTGCAGTTGTCCGCCGAAAACCTTGTGAGTTCCATTTGGCGTTACCAATTGAGGATCAGTTATTTGCACCATGCCGTTGGGCTGAGTTGCCGTGGTCGCCGAATGAGGCTTCATCTCAACCTTTCTGATGATGTTCTGAGAGAAAGCACTCAGTTTCAACGATTTAAAACATTCGGTCAGGTCGGTGATTTCATAACTGGCATTGAAGAGTGTGCGGCTGATGTCGCTGTATTTGGCCTCGGCCGTAGGCGCAAATGCGGCACCGCCAGGAATGCCGACGTCTTTCGACCAGTTGCGCTGGAACTGGAATCTGAAGGTTTGGTTCTTGAAAGGCTTGAAGCCGAATTGAGCACCCAGATTGTTCATGTTGAAAGCACTGTTTGGCAAAGTGCCTTCGGGAGTCTTCACATCGTTGGCCTTGTTATAGGAGCCGTTGATGCGGGCGTACCAATTTTCGCTTCCTGCTCCCAACGAAAGGTATTCGTTGAAAAGGCTGTTCACGCTTGAATAGCCTGAAATGAGGTTGCCCTGGAAATAAGGCTTTTCGGCAAAATGGCCGGTCTTGGAGATGATGTTGACAATGCCACCCATGGCGCCGCTGCCGTAAAGCGACGACTGCGCTCCCTTGATGATTTCGACACGCTCAATGTCGTTGACATCGATCATGCTCATTGAGGCGGTGAGGTCGGTGGCGGTCTCAACGCGGTTGCCGTCGACGAGGGTCACGAGGCGGTTTTCGCTCATGCCGCGCACGTTGATGTTGGTGGCCCAAACGCCATCGCCGCCCATGCTGATGCCAGGCTCGAATTTCAGCACATCGGCGACGGTGAACGAAGAATGCCTGATGTACTCCTGTCGGCCTACAACGCTCAGACTGACAGGCGTTTCAACGATTCTTTTTTCAAGTTTTAGACTTGAGATGACCACATCCTTGAGTTGCACCGTCCTGATGGTGTCGCTCTCAGATGCCTGTGGGGTTTGTGCGAAGGCTGCGCCCGACAAACCGAGGATGACTGCTAATGAAGCAATGTGTTTCTTACTTTTCATTTTCGTTATCTTTGATTTTAAGTAATACCGACTTGACCTCGATTCCAACGATGCGTCCCAGTTGGCCCGTCAGGGAACCAATCTGGTCGGTGGTGCCTTCAAAGATAACAGAAATGATGCTGTATTTGTTTCTTGGGAAACCTTGGCGGCAGATGATTATTTCGCTGTGGCGCGAAAGTATTTCGTTCAGTTGCGGTGCCGCCGCCCTGTCCTGCACATAAATAATGGCTGTGCCAATTCTCTTTTCCATTTGCTGTTCCTCCGGATCAGATTTAAATTCCCGCACGAACCTCGATGGCAACTCTTCGTCTCAATCTCAGTGCCTGTACGGTTTTCGTTATTGCGGGGGCAAAAGTAAGGAAAAAACAAAAGCGTTTTCAGTTTGGTGAGAATTAATAAACAACCTGTAACGGAAATGGCTGTCTTTTGCTTCGCTAAAGGCAAATCATCGAAAATGAATCATAAATTGTTGAAAACCATAATTGGATGTATATCAGATAATTCACGTTAATTTAAGGATAATTTGCGGCAATTTGCGTTTAACAAGAAAACAATTGCGAACGTTGAAATGTGTTACAACTTATTTTTTAAGCGTTACTAAGATGCTGTGAGGGAAAGTAAATTGTAGAGTAAATTCGGAGTAAATTTTTTTTCATGCGCCAACCAATCCGTGAAAATTCATGCACTGTTCCCTGTGCTCCCTGCGTCTGCCGAAGGAGCTTGTCGAAGGGCGAATTCAAAATTTAATCTGTGTAAAATCCGTGTCATCTGCGGAAATCTGCTATTTCAAGAAACTCTCTGCGGAAATCAGCATTATCAGCGGGAGAAAAAACCAATCTGTAGCCGATTAAATCACTGTTTCACATGCACATCCATTTGCGGGAAAGGCAAGTTGAGACTTTCGGCAGGGAATGTCTTGTAAACTTTCTCGTTCATGCTGAAAAAAACATTCCAGTAGTCGGCCGACTTGACCCAGGCACGGACGGTAATATCAACCGAACTGCTGTTCAGTTTCGCCAATTCGATAAAAACTTCGGGATTCTTCAAAATGCGCGTATCATCATTGCATAGGTTTTTCAGCACGGCTTTTGCCTTGTCGTAATCGTCGCCGTAAGAAATGGAAAAAGTCCAGTCGACACGGCGTGTTTCCTCTTTTCCAAAATTTGTCATAATGCCCGTGGAAAGAATTCCGTTTGGTATCGTAATAATCTTATTGTCAAGGGTTTTGATAATCGTATTGAAAATCTGTATTTCCTTCACCGTGCCTTCCTGACCTTGCGCCGAAATGTAATCGCCCACTTTAAAAGGACGGAAAATCATAATGACTACGCCGCCGGCAAAACTCTGCAAAGTTCCGCTCAAAGCCATGCCGACCGCCAAACCTGCCGATGCCAAAAGTGCCACCAACGAACTTGTGTTGATTCCCAAGACGCTGATAATGATTATGATAAGAATGAAATTCAACAGAACCGAAATCAGGCTGTCCAAAAACGATCGCAACGAGACATCGGTCTTGCGGCGTTCCATCATGCGGTGGAGGCTGTTTTTGATTACTTTCACAAGCCATCGGCCAACGAGAAAAATCAGGAAAGCGACCACAAGTTTTATTCCCAATGGAACAAGATAATTGTTCACCAAATTCGGACCCCACTCTGAAATTGGCGTATCTTTC
Organism: Candidatus Limimorpha sp.; assembly: GCF_056203535.1. NCBI lineage: Bacteria > Pseudomonadati > Bacteroidota > Bacteroidia > Bacteroidales > Candidatus Limimorpha > Candidatus Limimorpha sp. Next base: position 6,642 of record NZ_JBADWU010000100.1, read on the forward strand.
ACTTTTTCAATTGTTTCGGCCATTGTCATAATGGTAGAATCGTTTTGAATCGTCTCGCTGAATTTAGACACAATCGTATCGTTTGCCATTTTTCTTTAATTTTGAATGCGCAAAATTACAATTTTTCCTATTTTTATCGCCTCAAATTTGACCTTTGTATGTATATCGAAAATATCAGGAAATACTGTAAAGACCCGAAAAACACCAGTACAGTCGATGTGATGCTTTTTATCATTTTGATATTGAGTTTTCACTTCTTGTATTTAGGCTGGCAGGCTTTGGGATATTGGCCCGTCAAAGGCGCTATCGATAAACTTTCGCTTTGGGCAGTCAATCTGGTTTTCGACCAGTCGTGCTGGGTGTTGCAACACGTTTTCTGCATTGATATTGCAACTGTGAGCGACATGCGCCTCATTGCCACGCCAAACAGCGACGGCGGTTGGGCGAGGGTTGTTATTGCGCTTGAATGCGCCAGCCTGAAACAATGGTGCCATTGGATTTTCCTCATGCTTTTGTTCCCTGGACCTTGGAAGCACAAGGCATGGTTTATTCCGGCAGGTTTGGTTGTCGTTGAATTGACCAATGTTGTCAGGATTTGCGGCATTTTGCTCATGCAAATTCCGTGGCCAAACAGCTTCCATCTGGCACACGATTACATTTTCAAATTCTTCTTCTACTTCATCATTTTCTTGATGTGGGTGGCGTGGGTTGAATTTTTCGCTCATCCGAAAAAGAAAAATGACGCTGGAAAAACTGAGACAAACGATTAAGCAATAACAAAATTAAATGGAGCAATTCAGACACCTAAATTAATATTGTTTTTATAGACACGAATTTCCAAAAATAGACATGAATTTCCAAAAATTTAACTGATATGTAGGCGATTATAAATTTCGATAATTTATGTTTCATTTACGAAAATTTGCGTTTAGCGAAGCGAAAAAACGGCTATTTTTGTTACAGTTTATTTTTTAATTCTCACTAAAACACAATACTATGTCGAACAACATTATTTATACATTGGATGCAGGCGGAACCGGATTCAAGTTTTCCGCCATGAAAGATTCGGTCGAATTATTCGATCCTTTCACCATTCCTTCGGCTGCGCCCGATTTGGAAGGCGTACTTCAGAAAATCATTCTGGGATTTCATCAGGTGGAGGAAAGATGCGGCCTGAAACCTACGGCCATCAGTTTTTGTTTTCCCGGTCCGGCTGATTATCCGAATGGCATCATCGGCGATTTGGAAAACCTGCCGACTTTCAAGGGTGGCGTTCCATTGAAGCAAATGCTTGAAAACGAGTTCCATGTGCCCGTTTTCATCAACAACGACGGCGACCTTTTCGCATACGGTGAGGCTCTTGGAGGTTTGCTCCCTGAAGTGAACCAGCTTTTGGCGCAGCAAGGCAATCCAAAACGCTATAAAAACCTTCTCGGCGTGACTTTGGGCACAGGTTTTGGCGGCGGCATCGTCATCGACAAGGTTTTGCTCAATGGCGATAATTCCGCTGGCGGCGAAATCAACCGTTCTCGCAACATTCTTTATCCGAAAACAAGTGCCGAGGACAGCATCAGCATTCGTGGTGTGCGCCGCGTTTTTGCTCGCGAAGCTAACATTCCGTTTGACGAAGCGCCACAGCCTTTCGACATTTACCAGATTGCCATGGGCATTAAGGACGGAAACAAAGCGGCTGCCCAGAAAGCTTGGGACGAACTGGCCACCGTTTTGGCCGATGTGCTTGCCAATGCCGTTACGTTGACGGATAGCATCATCGTCATAGGTGGCGGATTGTCAGGAGCTTGGCCTGTGTTCATGCCGAAACTCATTGAAAAAATGAACGAACCTTTCACCGACTTAAACGGCCATCAAGTGTCACGCATGGAAACCGTAGCCTTCAATCTGATGGATGACGAAGACATGATTCGTTTCACGGGAAAGTCGGGCAGAATGATTAATGTGCCATTCAGCGACCAGAAAGTATGGTACGACCCGACCAAACGCATTGGCGTTGGGGTGACAAAGTTGGGCACTTCATCGGCAGTTTCGGTTGGTGCTTACGCCTACGCTGTGCATCAGCTTGAACTCATGAATCAAAATGAAAATATATGAGATTCAGGCATTTGAATAATGGCACTTGCAGCGAAGCTGTGAGTTTTGAAATCGAAGACGGCATTTTAAGGAATGTCGTCTTCGAATATGGCTGCGATGGCAACACGCAAGGCATCAGCCGATTGGTGGAAGGCATGCCTGCCGAAGAAGTCGTCAAGCGTTTGGAGGGCATACGTTGCGGCTTTAAGCCGACTTCTTGTCCCGACCAGTTGGCAAAAGCCTTGAAAGAGGCATTGACAAAGGTGGGATAATCCAAATCGAAAACAGATTCATAGTTGCAAAGCGTTCTCTGATGAATTTAACGATTTAAGAATACCATTTCTTTAAGTCACTGTTCAAAATAAAGCTGCTTTATAAACGGACGCGAGGCTACGGGATTCCGAGAAGCGTCGTAGCCTCGCATTTCCGCGACCTCGATGTCCTATTTTCAATGTGTAAACTAATTTTGCTCATCTGCTTATCTATTAAGATTGGCAGGAATTACTCGCAAAAACATTCCGACAACGTTGTAAGAAATTCATTGTATCATTGCAGCCTGAAATGAGAGGAGTGAATATATGACAACAAACATCAGCCCATCCATTACATCTTATCAGATGCGGTGATGCAATCAATAAATTATGGGACGAAGGGACCATAAACGACGAGATTTACGAAGGCTGGTTACACGAACACATGAGAACGCCATAAAGGATAATATCGTTCTGGAGTGAAACAAAAAATGCGGAAGGCCAACCAGCCTTCCGCATTTTTCATTTCATTAAGATTCAAATCTTTAAATTTCAAATCTTTGAATCTTTAAATACAAACTTATTTCATTGCCTGCTCAACAGCAACGGCAACGGCGACGGTAGCGCCCACCATCGGGTTGTTGCCCATGCCGAGGAAGCCCATCATCTCGACGTGTGCCGGTACTGATGAAGAACCTGCAAACTGAGCATCGCTGTGCATACGGCCCATGGTGTCGGTCATGCCGTATGAGGCAGGGCCAGCGGCCATGTTGTCAGGGTGCAAAGTGCGGCCTGTGCCACCACCTGATGCCACTGAGAAATAAGGCTTGCCAGCCTGAATGCGTTCCTTCTTGTAGGTGCCTGCAACAGGGTGCTGGAAACGGGTCGGGTTGGTCGAGTTGCCGGTAATGGAGACATCGACGTTTTCCAACCAAAGGATAGCGACGCCTTCGCGGACATCGTCGGCACCATAACAGTTCACCTTCGAGCGGAGACCGTTGGAATAAGGAATGCGTTCAACAACTTTCACTTCGCCAGTGTAGTAGTCGAATTCGGTGCGGCAGTAGGTGAAACCATTGATGCGGCTGATAATCTTAGCAGCATCCTTGCCAAGACCGTTCAGGATGACGCGCAAAGGCTTCTGACGGACCTTGTTTGCCATTTCAGCAATCTTGATGGCGCCTTCGGCAGCAGCGAAGCTTTCGTGACCAGCGAGAAATGCAAAGCATTCGGTCTCTTCGCGGAGCAGACGGGCAGCCAGGTTGCCGTGGCCCAAACCGACCTTACGGTCGTCGGCAACGGAACCATCGATGCAGAATGACTGTAGGCCTTCGCCAATGGCTTCAGCAGCCTCGGCAGCGCTCTTGCAGCCCTTCTTGATAGCGATGGCAGCACCGCAAGTGTAAGCCCACTTCACGTTTTCGAAGCAGATAGGCTGGGTTTCCTCTGCCATTTTATAAGGGTCGATACCTTTGGCTTCGCAGATCTCATCAGCTTCTTCGATGCTCTTGATGCCATACTGGTTCAAAGCCTTCAGGATGTTGGCCATGCGGCGTTCCTGACTTTCAAATTTTACTTCTCTTCTTGCCATGATGTATCCTCCTTATTCTTTACGTGGGTCAATATATTTAGCAGCTTCGGCGAAACGTCCGTAGGTGCCTTTTGCCTTTTCCAGAGCTTCGTTGGCATCAATGCCTTTCTTCACGAAATCCATGAACTTGCCAAGGCTGACAAATTCGTAACCGATGATTTCGTCATTAGCATCGAGGGCGACACGGGTGCAGTAACCTTCGGTCATTTCAAGGTAACGAGGACCTTTTTCCAAGGTGCCGAACATGGTGCCGACCTGACTGCGGAGACCTTTACCGAGGTCTTCGAGAGATGCACCGATGGCGAGACCGCCTTCTGAGAAAGCCGACTGTGAACGACCGTAAACGATTTGCAGGAAAATCTCGCGCATGGCGGTATTGATGGCATCGCAAACGAGGTCGGTGTTCAAGGCTTCCAGAATGGTTTTGCCAGGCAGGATTTCAGAAGCCATGGCAGCCGAGTGGGTCATGCCGGAGCAGCCAAGTGTCTCAACGAGAGCTTCTTGGATGATACCGTCCTTCACATTGAGGGTCAGTTTGCAGGCACCCTGCTGAGGGGCGCACCAGCCGATACCGTGAGTGAAACCGCTGATGTCCTTGACATCCTTGACGCGCACCCATTTGCCTTCTTCCGGAATCGGAGCGCAAGGATGGTTGGCGCCTTTCTTGACGCAACATTGATGTTGCACTTCTTGTGTGTAGATCATTATTGTTGAATTGTTTATTTGTTGTTTTTGTTTGCTTTGTTTAATGAGGCGCAAAAATACGAAAATTACCATGGTAAGCAATCTTTTCTTTTTTTGATTAATGTTATTTTTGCATTTAATCAATAAAATTACGGAAACCATTTGTTAATGCCAAACAAAGCTGTACCTTTGCACTCGGTTTTGGATGATATGAACTAAATAGAATTTACCATAAATGAATGCATAAATCTCTAACTTCATATAAACGTGGATTAGCAGCAACTTTATTGTTGCTCTTTGCCGCGTATTATATTGATGTGAACTGCTTTGTGCATTCACATGTAGTGAATGGAGTAACGATTGTTCACTCCCATGTCCATAGAAATTCGCACCATGCTTCCAACGACGGTGGGCACAGCACCTGGCAGATAAATCTCATTGCGACAATCAATAGCCAATTCCTCTTTACCAACACCAATGGGAACACCAATATTAGCCCTATTGATTATGTAATTGAGACCATCCATCATGTACAGGAATGTCTGGCTCCACAGGTTCATAGCATACATTTTGGTCGGAGAGCCCCTCCGTCGGCATAAACGATTGCCTGATCTTCAATTATTTTTTACGTATTATTTTAATTCGACTTCTATTCTCGGATAGAGGTCTTAAACTGGTATTTAGATATGTCAACTATACAAAAACAATTTTGTATGGCCATGCTGTGTTTGTGTGCCATACATCTACATGCCGCAACACACTCTCACATTGCTGGTCATGTATTAGATGCTGCAACCAAAGAGCCTTTGAGCTACATCAATGTACATCTCAAAGGCACATCTATTGGTTCGACAACCGACGAGAGTGGTCATTATTTCCTGAAAAATGTTCCTATTGGACAGCAAGTCCTTGCCTTTTCTTTCGTAGGGTATAAAACGAAAGAAGTGCCTGTTCTGATTGAAGCGGATTCCACCTATATTTGTAATGTGGAAATCGAAGAAACAAGTTATTTACTTGAAAATGTCGTGGTCTCTGCCAATAAATATGAGACCAAACAAAAAGAAGTGGCATCTATCGTGAATGTCATTTCTCCCCATACCATAGAAAACACATGCTCTAACTCGATGGCCGACGTGCTGAATTTCCAGCCGGGGTTGCGGGTTGAGATGTCGTGTAGCAATTGTGGGGTTCCCCAACTGCATATCAATGGTTTAGATGGCCAATACAGCCAAATTCTATTGGATTCACGCCCCATATTTTCTTCTTTAGCCAGCGTTTATGGGTTAGAACAGATACCTACAGGCATGGTGGACAGAATAGAAGTGATACGAGGTGGATGCAGTGCTTTGTTCGGGGCGAATGCCATAGGTGGTGTTGTCAATATCATCACCAAAGAACCGAGCCGAAACTATATAAGCCTCAACAATCAAAGTCTTTTTACCGAAACAGGCTCCTATGACATCAATACCAACATCAATGCATCGGTACTATCGCCTAATGAAAAGGTGGGAACATATATCTTTGGCGTTCAACGCGACCGGAAACAATACGATCGTGACAACGATGGATACAGCGACATCCCTAAATTGCAGACAACCACATTGGGCTTCCGCAGTTTCTTCAGAACGACTTCTTATTCCAAGATTACATTGGAGTACCACCATACATCAGAATTCCGTCGTGGTGGTTATGGTATTGATTCCTTACAACCCCATGAGTCGCCCTTGACCGAACAACTAAAGCACCAGATTAATGCAGGCAGTCTTCGTTGGGACTATTTCACAGCCGACAATCGACATTGTGTGACACCATACGCTTCGTTCCAGCATACGGCTCGCGAAAGTTATTTTGGCACGAACTATAACCCCAACGCCTATGGACAATCCAAAGATATTACAGCCGTTGTGGGAGGCCAGTATCGTTTCTCCTATCCTTGCGGTCAAATGCCGGCTGACTTGAGTGCAGGTGTGGAATATTCGTCCAATCAATTGCACGACAGGATATTGGGATATCATCGCGACCTAAGGCAAACTGTTCACCTCTATGGCGGATACGTCCAAAATGAGTGGAAAAACACCAAATGGTCAGTGCTGATTGGCGGAAGGTTGGAGAGACATAATCTATTAACCAAACTCATCTTTACCCCACGAGCCAATGTGCGATATACGCCTATCAATGACTTGATTTTTCGGGTAGGATATGCAGGCGGCTACCGTGCTCCACAGACCTACGATGAAGACTTGCATGTAGGAGCCGTTGGAGGAGAGGTGCATTTGATATCCATCGACCCGAATCTCAAAGAGGAACGCAGTCACTCGGTCACGTCAAGTGTCGATTGGTACAAGTCGATTGGCAAATGGGATATAAACCTCACGGCAGAAGGGTTCTTCACCCAACTCAATGATGTCTTTGCTTTGCGTGAAGAAGGATATGACGAGCAGGGAAATCTCTTGCTCATGCGTGTCAATACTACCGGCGCACGGGTGGCAGGGATAAATGTAGAGGGAAAAGTTGGATACGGCAGATTATTTACCATGCAGATGGGCTATACATACGAGAAAAGCCGTTATATAGAGCCGTTTCAATGGAGTCCGACCATTGCACCGCAAAAACGCATGTTTCGTGCCCCCGACCATTATGGATTCTTCATGGTGCATCTACGTCCTGTCAAAGGTTTTACCATCACTACAAATGGAAAAATTACCGGAAGTATGCTGGTGGAGCATTACGCAGGTTTTATTCCACAAGATGAAGAAGTGGAAACGCCTGTGTTTATTGAGTGGGACATTCGCATTGCTTATGAAATACCGCTTTACAAAAATTACACCTTAGAAATTAATGCCGGTGTCAAGAATCTGTTAGATCAATACCAACGCGATATGGACAAGGGAATGAACAAGGATGCCGGTTACATTTATGGTCCTTTCACCCCTCGCAGTTATTTTGTGGGGCTGAACTTGAAGATATAAGAAGCTGTTTTGATTTTATTCCGTCATTTTACAGGTAATTTGAGATTACCAAGGCATACAAGAAAATGCTTAAAAACGAAAAGAGCCTTGGTTTGTTCAGCCAAGACTCTTTTTTGGTACCGAAGGCCAAACCTATTTCAATATCAATGGATTATGTGAAAAACCACATTATTAATTGATTCTCAATCTTTCAAGCAACCGATTGGGACGACGAAGATGCCATCCTTTCGCTGGTAGGCATATTGTCCGACTGCGGTCAAAACCATTTTGAATGAAGGGGCTGGCATTCTGCTTGTGTCAATGGTATTGGCGAGGGCTTGAAGCGAACTTACACCTTCTTCAATAAGTTTCGTTCCACCGAGTTTCACTTCAACAAGGGCGTATGTTCCGTTTCGGCGATGCAGCACCGTGTCACATTCAAGACCTGAACTGTCACGATAATGATACAACCGGCCATCGAGAGCTTCAGCAAACACACGCAAATCACGCACAGCAAGGTCTTCAAAGAACAAGCCAAAGGAATTCAAGTCATTAATCAGGTCGCTGGGGCCAAGGCCAAGGGCAGCGGTTCCAATGCTGGGATCAACGAAATGTCTGGTATCACTGGTTCGAATTGCCGACTTGCTCCGAATATTGGGATTCCAAGCCTCTAAGTCTTCAACGACAAACAATCGTTTCAACGCCTTTATATAGTCGGCCACCGTATCTTCATCCAGCGATTTGGCATCATTCGACAACATGTCGGCCTTAATGGTTCCATACGAAACCTGCTGGGCAATGTTTCTGGCGTATGACCGTAGCAAAAGCCTTGCACGGCCGGGATTGCGCTTCACACCGTCAACCCGCTGTATGTCAATCTCTGTCACAGCGTCAACATAATCCAGAGCTTGATCCAGAGCCAATTCGCCATGCAGGAATGTAGCCTGCGGCCACCCGCCTCGGCAAATAAGGAAAGCCAAATCTTCAAGACTAAGTTTGTTTAATTGAGGCTCGATAACGCCACCTTCAAACAAGTTTTTCAAGCTAACGCTTCCCAATGATTCGCCCGACTCGAAAAGGCTCATTGGCCTCATTTTGACACGGGCAATTCGTCCTGTTCCGCTATGCACAGTTTCGTCGGCTTGAGGAAGAACTGATGAACCTGTAAGTATAAACTGAGAAAAATCGCCACGGCTATCCACTTCGCTTCGGATACTATCCCACAACGACGGAATGGTTTGCCACTCATCGATTAGTCGGGGCGTTTCGCCTTGCAGCAAAGTCTTGGGGCTGACATCCATCATTTGCTGGCTTTGTCTCAAGACATCACTGTCGCCAAGGTCGAGCACGCTCTTAGCCTGTTGCCGTGCTGTGGTTGTTTTGCCGCACCATTTCGGCCCTTCAATCAGCACGGCTCCTTTGCCGGCCAATTTGCGTGCAAGCAGTTTGTCTGCTATACGCTGCTTATATTCCCGATTCATAATGCATCGATTTGTGATTTCGCTGCAAAATTACTGATTTTATTTTAATTACAAACTATTTAATTTGATTTTCGGTCATTTATTGTCAATTTGTTCGGTCATTTGTGAATATTTTGTTCGGTCGTTTGTGGAATTTTTGATGTATATGAGATGCCTGAAAACGAAAAGAGCCTTGGTTTGTTCAGCCAAGACTCTTTTTTGGTACCGAAGGCCGGGATCGAACCGGCACGAGTGTAACCTCATCGGTTTTTGAGACCGACGCGTCTACCGATTCCGCCACTTCGGCAACGCTTAAATTGCGGCTGCAAAAGTACAAAAAAATCCGTTTCTGCAAGTTTTTCGCGAGAAATTTTTCTTTCCCCTGTTTTTTTCCAAAGAAAAAACAAATTTATGCGAGACTTACGGCCAAAAAGCCTATTTTTGCAGCCGCAAACACAAAACTACGTCATGTCAGAAAGATTTGTATCAATTTTTGCAGGCAGAGCCACCCACGAACTGGGTGAAAAAATCGCTGCCGCATACGGACAACCACTTGGCAATGCCATCGTTACTGAGTTTTCCGACCACGAATTCCAGCCTTGCTTTGAAGAAAGCATACGCGGCCATCACGTTTTCATCGTCCAGTCTACCATGCCATCGGCTGACAACCTGATGGAACTCCTTCTTATGATTGATGCCGCCAAGCGCGCTTCAGCCCATAAGATTATCGCCGTCATCCCTTATTTCGGATGGGCACGTCAGGACCGCAAGGACAAGCCGCGCGTCAGCATCGGCTCGAAACTGGTTGCCAACCTGTTGCAGGCTGCCGGCGTCAACCGCGTCGTGACCCTCGACCTCCATGCCGACCAGATTCAAGGCTTCTTCGATATTCCGGTCGATTCATTGTATGCATCAAGCATTTTCTTAGATTACATAAAGGACTTGAACATTGACGATTTAATGTTTGCTTCGCCTGATGTGGGCGGTTCAAAGCGTGTTTCGGCTTACGCCAAGCGCCTTGGCACCGATTTCGCCATCATCAACAAGCAACGCGCCCGCGCCAATGTCGTTGACACCATGACACTTATCGGCGATGTGAAAGACAGAAACGTCATCCTCGTCGACGATATCATCGATACAGCCGGCACCATCGTAAAAGCCGGTCAGCTGATTATGGACAGCGGTGCAAAGAGCGTCCGCGCCATTGCCACCCATGCCGTTTGCAGCGGCCCAGCCATGGAACGCCTCGACAATTCAGTGTTTGAAGAAGTCGTCGTCACCGATTCCATCCCGTTGTCAGCCAACGTTTCAAAGAAAATCCACGTATTGTCAACTGCCAATTTGTTTGCCGATGTGATTCACCGCATCGAGTCATACGAGTCGATCAGTTCAATATTCAAATAATCACTTAATTACTAACACATTAAATTATGAAAACAGTATCATTGAGCGGTTCTCTTCGCGAGAACGTAGGGAAAAAAGATGCTAAGGCTCTGCGTAGAGCAGAAATGGTTCCATGCGTTATGTACGGCACTGGCCAGGAACAAATCCATTTCGCTACCGAAGCCAAGAACTTCAAGAAGATTTTGTTCACTCCTGAGTGCTACATCATCAACTTCACCATCAACGGCAAGACTTACAGCACCATTCTGCAAGAAGCCCAGTATCATCCAGTCACTGACAACGTCATGCACGCTGACTTCCTGATCGTCAACGAAAACAATCCTATCACCGTGGTTCTTCCTATCGCTTTGGAAGGCACACCAGCCGGCGTTATGCGTGGTGGTAAGATGAAGCAAGGCATCAAGAAGATCAAGGTCACCGGCCTCATCAAGGATCTTCCTGATTACGTCAGAATCAACATCAGCGGCCTGAACATCAACGAAGCCATCAAGGTTAAGGATCTCGTTATCGAAAACGTGACTCCTGTAACTCCTGGTTACACCGTTATCGTTGCCGTCAACACAGCCCGTGGCGTTGTTGCTGAAGAAGAAGCTGCTGAATAATCAAGGTTAGCACTTTTACGATAAAAAGCCGTCTTCGGGCGGCTTTTTCTTTATTTAAAATTGAAAAATTCAAAATTTAAAGATTGCGCGAAGCGAGTTTAATGTCTACTTTTCTTGAATCTTTGAATTTTTAAATTTTTAAATCTTAAATCTTTGAATCACAAATCATGAAATACTTGATTGCCTGCTTGGGAAACATCGGTGCGGAATATGATGAAACGCGCCACAACATCGGTTTCAAGATTGCCGACCGACTGGCCAAAGACCTTGAAGCGTCGTTTACTACGGGACGCTTGGCGCAAACCGCAGAAATGAAATTCAAAGGCAAGACCTTACTGGTCATCAAGCCAACGACCTACATGAACCTGAGCGGAAAGGCGGTCAAATACTGGCTTCAGCAAGAGAAGATTCCGATTGAAAACCTTCTGGTGGTCAACGATGACCTTGCCTTGCCTTTGGGCACGCTCCGCCTGAAAAAGCAAGGCTCCAATGCCGGTCACAACGGTTTGGGCGACATCATCGAGAAATTAGGCACCAATGTGTTTTGCCGCCTCCGTTTCGGCTTGGGAGATGATTATCCAAAAGGCCGTCAGATTGATTTCGTGCTCGGAACATGGAAACCGAGCGAACAACCCATCGTCGAAGAGCGCGTCGATGTGGCCATCGAAATCATCAAGAGTTTCGTGACGCAAGGTCCAGATAGAACCATGAATCAGTATAATAATCAATAGATTGACATCGTTTTTATTTACAAATAGTTGCAAAGTCCTTTCATATTCCAAATTTTTCCTACTTTTGCCGTGAAAAATGATGACAAAATGAAAACAGCAGAAAACTATCAATTCCCGAAAGTGTCATTGGACGAATTCATTGCGATGGATACAAAGGCAAATCATTCGATGGAATCCAAAACCACGGATGATATGGAAAACTATGTATCACTTCAGGAAATGGTTTCTTGTTTGCGCGAAATGGTTCACAGTCATTTTTCAATTAGTCTATCTTAATGTTCTGGCCTCTCTTACTCATCACCATCATCTTCATAGCCGTGGCATTTGCCGCCATTGGCATAAAAATGTTCGTCAGGAAAGGCGGGCAGTTTGAACGCCACTGCGAAAACGAAGGCACATCAAACTGCATTTGCGGTGGCAAAGGCGGCGAGGCCTGCCTACGTTGCCCGAATAAGGACAGAAAATGATTTAAACGTAATTTTAATCTTTTCATAACAATCATGCCTGTCGTATGATTTGATTGTTTATTTTTGCATAATTAACAATCGGTTGTTTCAAGCCGAATCCTTTGAAAATAAACGTCTAATTCAAAATAATTACAATTATGAAATTCAGAAATCTCACCTACCTTGCTGTCGTAGCTTTGATGGCTACGGCTTGCGGCAACCAGCCTGCACAGGAACCCGCCGAACCGACACCTGCTCCTGTAAAACTCTCTGACAAGTATGCGCAAGTCACCATGACTTCCGACATCAGTCACCTGAGCGACAATGAAAAACAGATGCTTCCGCTGCTTTTTGAAGCCGCCGACATCATGGACGAACTCTACTGGATGGAAAATTGGGGCGACAAAAACGCCTTGATGGAACAAATCAGCGACCCTGATGTAAAACTCTATGCTGAAATCAATTACGGTCCTTGGGACGGCCTCAACAACGAAGCTTCATTCGTTGAAGGCATTGGTGCAAAACCTGCTGGCGCACAATTTTATCCAAAGGATATGACCATGGAAGAATGGGAAGCCTTTGACGACCCAAACAAAACCAGCCAGTACACCATGATTGTCCGCGATGAAAACGGTGCATTGAAATGCGTTTGGTATCACGAATTCTTTGCTGAAAAAATCGAAAAGGCAGCCCAGTTGCTCGAACAGGCTTCGGAACTTGCCGGCGACCCTGAATTTGCTCAGTACCTGAAACTTCGCGCCACGGCTCTCCGCACCGATGATTATCTGGAAAGCGACATGCAGTGGATGACCGTCCGCAACAACAACATTGATATGGTTGTCGGCCCAATCGAAAACTACACCGATGCCCTCTTTGGCACCAAGGCTGCTCACGAAGCCTTCATCCTCATCAAGGATCAGAACTGGACGCAGCAACTGGCCCGTTATGTGGCTTTCTTGCCTGAATTGCAGCGTAATCTTCCTGTGCCTGAGGAATATAAGAAAGAAACCCCTGGTGCCGATGCTGATCTCGCCGTTTACGATGCCGTTTATTATGCCGGCGACTGCAATGCCAACAGCAAGACCATTGCCATCAACCTGCCTAACGATGAGCGCGTACAGCTGGAAAAAGGCACCCGCAAACTTCAGTTGAAGAACGCTATGAAAGCCAAGTTTGATGCCATTCTGGTTCCGATTGCTGAAAAACTGATGACTCCTGAATCGATGAAAAACATCAAGTTTGATGCTTTCTTTGCCAATGTGATGTTCCACGAAACTGCTCACGGCATGGGCATCAAGAACACTTTGGACGGCAAAGGCACTGTGCGTGCTGCCCTGAAGGAACAGTATTCAGCCATTGAGGAAGCCAAGGCTGATGTGCTCGGCCTTTACCTCATCACCAAACTTTCGGAAATGGGCGAATACACCAACACCGAATTGGAAGACAACTACGCTACCTTTATGGCCGGCATTTTCCGTTCAGTCCGTTTCGGCGCTTCAAGCGCACATGGCAAGGCCAATATGCTTACTTTCAATTATTTCCAGAGAGAAGGCGCTTTCACCCGTAACGAAGAAGGTCTTTATGCCATCAATTTCGATGCTATGAAACTTGCCGTTGAAAAACTGGCTGGTGACATTCTCGTCCACCAAGGCAATGGCGATTATGAAGGCGTGAAAGCGTGGATTGATGAAGACAGCGTCATCAAGGGCGAACAGCAAGCCGACCTCGACCGCGTCAACGAAGCTGGCGTTCCTGTTGACATTTACTACAACATGGGACCACAGGTTTTGCTTGGCCAAGGCGAATGATAGCCAGCAACATACAAACAAAAAATCAGCCGACGATTGTCGGCTGATTTTTTTGTGTCGGGATGACAAGATTCGAACTTGCGGCCTCTTCGTCCCGAACGAAGCGCGCTACCGGGCTGCGCTACATCCCGAAACATTTTGCGCTGCAAAAGTACTATTTTTTTTGATACCTCAAACTTTTTTTCTTAATCCTTCATCATGCAATGATGCCAAGATGTTCAAGTAGTATCTTTACACCGATGATTATCAGAATGATACCTCCTGCAATGGCGGCTTTCTTTTCGTATTTTGAGCCGAAAACATTACCGATTTTCACGCCAACAACGGAAAAAATGAAAGTGGTAAGGCCAATAATCACGATGGCGCGCCAGATGTTTTCCTTCAAGGCGGCAAACGAAACGCCGACGGCCAACGCATCGATGCTGGTAGCGACGGCCAAAAGAAACATTGTCTTGACATCCAAAGCGCCACTGTCATTTTCTTCCTCCTTTTTTGAAACCGCCTCACGAATCATGTTTATGCCGATTAAAGCCAAAAGGCCGAAAGCAATCCAATGGTCGAAAGAGGCAATGAGACTTTCGAACTGCACGCCCAAAAAGTAACCGATAACCGGCATCAGGGCTTGGAAACCGCCAAACCACAAGCCACAAATCACCGCCATTTTCAATGAGAACCTTTTGGTTGTCAATCCTTTGCAGATTGAAACCGAAAAAGCGTCCATCGAAAGGCCAATGCCGATAAGCAATATTTCAACAAAACCCATACAATCTTCGTTTGGTTTGCAAAGGTAGCAATCTTTACAGCAGAAAAAATGTCATTTTTAAAATACGATTTGCATGAATTAGTAAAAGTTTTTACTTTTGTTGTCTCAAACTTATTAAAAATGAAGAAAGTTTTATTTGTGATTTTAGCCATATTATTGGCAATCAATGGTTTCTCGCAGAAAAAAGAAAAGACTTACAACGAAAAAGGCGAAATCATCAAGAAAGGCTGGAATTTCGGTCCGCTGCCTGTTGTCGGTTTCGATGCCGATTTAGGCTTCCAATACGGCCTTTGTTGCGACATTTTCAATTATGGTGACGGCACCCTTTATCCGAATTACAAGTACAAGTTCAATTTCGAGGCTTCGCGCTACACCAAAGGTTCGGGCGTTTTCCGTTTCTACAGCGACATGCCATACGTTTTTGAAAAAACCAAACTGTTTTTCGACATTACATATTTTTATGCCAAGAAATACGAATTCTTTGGTTTTAACGGCTTTGAATCGAATAGTATAGATCCTTTGGAATGGGAAAAATCCGGTTACAATTTCATTAACCGCAATCAGTTCCGTTTTGTGGGCAGTATGCAGCGTCCGTTTTTCGATGTGAAAGACCTTAACTGGACAGCTGGACTGGCTTATTACAACACTTATTGCTCAAACCTTGATACCACAGGAAACATGTCGGATTATGCAGGTCAAGTCACTATGTTTGAAAGATATAAACAAGCAGGACTCATAACCAGTGATGAAGCCAGCGGAGGTAATACAACCCAAATCAGATTAGGTCTGTTGTACGACAGCCGCGACCTCCGCAGCGACCCGACACGAGGCATCTATGCCGAAGCCACATTCACGGGTGCCCTTGACGTTATCGACAATAGAGGCTACGATAATTTGTCGTTCACTTTCTTGTGGAGACACTACATACCTTTATATAAGGAAAAGCTCACTTTCTCTTATCGTCTCGGTACGCAGAACCTGCTGGCTGGCAGCGTTCCTTGGTATATGATTAATAACATGAATACCATGTTTTTCCAAAAGATGTATACCGAAGGTTTGGGAGGCAGCGTCACAATGCGTGGCGTGAACCGCAATGGGGTCATCGGTAACGGTTTTACCTTCGCCAATGTCGAATTGCGTTGGCGTTTTGCCAGCTTCCAGTTCATCAACCAGAACTGGCAAGTCGCCCTGAATCCGTTCTTCGATGCCGGCATGGTGACTCAGAAATTCCGCGAAAACGAATTGAAAAAATCCGACGACCCAACTCTTTACAGCGGTAAAATCGAGGGCATCCATACCAGTGCAGGCTGCGGCTTGAAACTCATCATGAACCGCAATCTTGTCGTTTCGGCCGACTTTGGCCGCGCTTTCGATGAACGCGACGGCGATAAGCTGAAGGCATTTATCGGGTTTAATTATGTGTTCTAGTGTTAATTATTGGAACGTATAGACGCATGGATGTGGGTCTCAAATCCTAAAAACAAAAAAGTCCCAAGGCCGTGGCCTTGGGACTTTTTTGTGTAAAGATGTAATTTGATTTATTTCACTTCAATCATTGGTCTTTCCCAGCAGTCTTTTGGTGTTTCGCCCAAAAGCAGTGCGATGGTTGAAGCGATGTTGGCCAAGCCGTAATCATCGGCATCAACCACTTGGTATTTGTCCTTGTTTTCGGTGTTGTCGTAGAAAATGCAAGGCACCTTGTTGAGCGTGTGGCTGGTCTTGGCTTTGATTTTGCCATTCTTATCGGTCTTCGGAGCGCCGTCCTTGCCCATTTCGTACATTTCTTCAGCGTTGCCATGGTCGGCAGTGATGATGGCCATGCCGCCAACTGCGTCGATGGCTGGGAGAATGCGTTTCAGCGCAATGTCGACTGACTCAACACCGATGATGGTGCTTTCGAGGCTGCCCGTGTGTCCCACCATGTCGCCGTTCGGGAAATTGACGCGCATGAAAGGCTGTTCGTTTTTCAGGATCTTTTCAACAAGGACATCGGTGATTTCGGCAGATTTCATCCAAGGACGCTGCTCGAAAGGAACGACATCGGATGGAATTTCAATGTATTCTTCAGTGGCCTCATCGAACTTTGAAGAGCGGTTGCCGTTGAAGAAATAAGTGACATGACCGTATTTCTGGGTCTCGGAAATGGCCAATTGCTTGATACCCTTGTTGGCGAGAAATTCGCCCAAAGTGTTTTTGATGACAGGCGGCGCCACAAGGAACTGATGCGGGATGTGCAGGTCGCCGTCGTATTCGAGCATACCAGCGTAGTTGACATTTGGAACTCTCACTCTGTCAAACTTGTCGAAATCCGGGCCGCCTTCAAAGGCGCGTGTGATTTCCTGGGCACGGTCGCCGCGGAAGTTATAAAGGATGACGCTGTCGCCGTCTTCGATGGTGCCTATAGGTTTACCGTTTTCAGCAATGATGAAAGCTGGCAGGTCTTGGTCGATGACTCCCGGGATTTCGTTTCTGTAAGTTTCGATGGCTTCCTTGCAAGTGGCAAACTGACGGCCATTGCCAAGGACATGGGTTTTCCAGCCTTGTGCCACCATGTCCCAATTGGCTCCGTAACGGTCCATGGTGATTTTCATGCGGCCGCCGCCTGAAGCGATGCGGTAATCGAAGCCGTTGCCTGAAAGTTCGGCGAGTTTGGCTTCAAGCTGTTCGACATAGATGAGGGCTGAAGTCTCGCCTACATCGCGGCCATCCAACAATGCATGAACTCTCACCTTCTTGATGCCTTCAGCATGAGCTTCATCGAGCATTTGTATGAGGTGGTTGATGTGTGAATGGACGTTGCCATCGCTCAGCAGACCAAGGAAATGCATGGTGCCGCCTTTGAGGGCGTCGGCAGCAAGCGATTTCCAGACCTTGTTTTCATACATTGCCTTCGATTCGAGCGATTCCGACACGAGTTTGGCACCTTGCGAGTAAATCTGACCAGCTCCGATAGCATTGTGACCCACTTCGGAGTTGCCCATGTCGCCATCAGATGGAAGACCAACTGCGGTGCCGTGGGCTTTCAGTTTCTGCCAAGGATAGTTTGCCATGCAACTGTCGAGTACAGGCTTCTTGGCCTGACGCACTGCGTTGCCTGCTTCAATTTTATTGATGCCCACGCCATCCATAATGATAAGCACAACTGGACCATCGTATTTGATTGACATAATTTAATCTCCTTATTTTTAATTTGTTATTAACTTCCTTTTATTCTGTGTTTTGGTTTTGGAGCCTCTTCCTCGGCAGATTCGGTAGCGTTTCCCGTCTCGCTCTGAGGCGTTTCAGCTCTTGGCATCACGGCATCAATGTTTCTGAAAATATCAGCCTTGTTTTTCGGTTTCACATCAATGTTCCATTTGAAGCCTTGCAAAAGACGGCTGCTTTCCGGCAATTCGTTTTCGGGATACACGGTTTCGCTGATGCCCTTGAATGATTTGATGCAGGAAATCTGATTGTCTTTCATCTCGATAACCATATTGTCGGATTTTGAGACATCAATTCCAATGAGCGAAGTGTCGTCGTCACGAAGCCAGTAAATTGTTTCGGCGTTTCCGCCTATCACATTGACATGGTGAATGTTGCCATCGATAAATTTCGAAATGATGTCCATCCCCTTAATCTGGTTGAAGCCTTCGACCGTATCCTGATTGATAATGAAAGCGTTAGTTCTTTGCAAAATGCTGTCGATCGTTTGGTTGGCAATTTTTATGTCGATGTATTTTCCCGTCATCTGGCTGTTTTCAGCCCACATTATCGGAGTGCCTCTCATGCAAATTATCGAATCGGAAGCATAATAAGTCAGAGTGTCGCATTTTCCCTGTAAATCAGAGCGATAGAAACGCACATTGCGCCGAGCTGTCATCTTTTCCATGTCGCTCAAATCGGTCTTGAAGTGGAAAAACATAGTGTCTGCATGAAGATATAGCGAATCGCCGCCGTCGTAATTAATGAAATAAGCACTATCGGTGGCAAAAGAAAAGCCCTTTTTCTCCCACACTTCCACATAATCGCCACGGAAAATCATCTTGTAAGTCGTGTCAATCATATCGACCTTGTCAATTGCCTTCGCAAAACCCGTGGAACGGTCGTAATAGATATTTTTCGCTTTCAGCCTTTGCGTCTTGTTGTAGGCTAATGGTTTCTTGTCGAAAATTACAATATCTTCATCTACAAGATAATAACCATGTTCACCTTCCATCGTGTTTTCCTCATTGATGAGAGTTGTCGGGCCGTAGAACCACATTTTTTCGATTTCCGTGTTATAATACAAGGTGTCAGTGTACATTTGGTATTTCGGACTCGTAACTTCCACATTTTCAAAGAATGACAATTCCTTGAGGTCGTCACGGTAATTGCCGATGCAACTGATGAGGGTCTTGTCGCCGCGCGTGGTGCAGGCACTATCGGGATAACAAGCGAGATGTTCGTCGCGGCTGTAGGTCAGATATTCCGTGCGAAGCAAGGTGGAATCGTCCATAAGCCGCACGTTGTTGAAAAACTCCGCAAAACGCGCATTGCCATCGTAGATCAGCGAATCGCTGAAAATCTCAACACTGTCATTTACAATGATATGCACATTTTGATAAGCGTCAAAGCTGTTGGTTTTTTCATAGAAATAGGCACTGTCGCAAAAGAAATACGCCGAATCATGCCTGATTTTCACATTTCCGATAAGCCGCTGGAAATCACCGATATTGCGATTATAGCTAATTTTATCGTAATGCTCTATGAACACCTGCGTCTTTTTTTTCTCATCCGTTTCTTCCTGAGCAAAAGACACTTGAGCCATAAGGCAAAGTAACAATATGAAAAATCCGATGCGTCTCATTTTTTGAAATAAAATGCAAAGATAGGAAAGATTGTTGGTGTTTTGCCTTGTTTTTCCCATTTCTGACATTATTTCGTTCGGAAAAATGTAATTTTGCGCACAAATCAGGACAAAAATGTGTTTCGGGTTGGATTATTATCTTGGTGTCCTGGTGTTTAGGCAAATTCAAAATCTAATATTGTTATTGTTCAAAAGTCCAATTAGTCTAAATTTCAAAAAAGTCAACAAATAAACGATCAAACAGCAAACAACTCAACATCATGACAATCAAGGAAGCGCAAACCGCCGTCGACGAATGGATTAAGACATACGGCGTAAGATATTTCAATGAACTGACTAACATGGTTTTGCTGACCGAAGAAGTCGGCGAACTGGCTCGCATCATTGCCCGAACCTACGGCGAACAGTCGTTCAAGGAATCGGACAAAAACCGCGACATGGCCGACGAAATGGCCGACATCCTTTGGGTGCTGATGTGCCTCGCCAACCAAACTGGCGTCGACCTGACCGAAGCCTTCGCCAAAAACATGGAAAAGAAAACTTCGCGCGACAAGGAACGTCATATCAACAACGAAAAACTGAGACAGTAATTGAAAGCCAGACGATTTCTCATATTGATTTTTATCTCGCTGATTTTCAATGTCGCACAGGCACAAATCAACTATGCGCATTTCATTCAGCAGGCGAGGCTCGACTTGACCGAAGGCCGTTTCAAGGAAGGCATCAGCGGACTGAATGTGGCGATTGCTGCGAAACCCGAAAACTTTGAGGGCTATTTTCTGCGCGGTTTGGCAAAATACAGTTTGGAGGATTTTACGGGGGCCATCACCGATTTTGATAAAACCCTGGAAATCCACCCGATGTATGTGCGTGCCTTGCAGTATCGCGCCATTTGCAACGACCATTTGGGCAACCTCAACGAGGCTTTGGCTGATTTTCAACGCGCCATCGACCTTGACCCTTTCGATGCCGACCTCTTCTTTGCGCGTGGCATTACTTATCTGCATTTGAACAGGTATCAGGCGGCCATTGATGATTACGACATGGTGCTGACCATCGACAACAAAATGTCGTTGGCTTTTGTCAATCGCGGCATTGCGAAAAGCCATTTGAAACGCTTCGATGAGGCTTTGTCCGACTTCGACAAGGCCGTTCATTACGATTTCATGAATCCCGAAGTGTATTTTCACCGCGCCATGGTACAAGCGGAGCGCGATGCCTACGATGAGGCTTTGGCCGATTTCAATGAGGCCATTCGTCTGGATGCGCAGAATCCGCTATATTATTTCAACCGCGCCGTGACCGAATTGCACAAAAACGACACGGTTTCGGCTTTGCGCGATTACGAAAAAGTGAACGAACTTGACAGAAGAAACGCCTTGACCTATTACAACCGAGGCATTCTTTACGCATGTCAGAAACAATTCGACAAAGCATTGCAAATGTTTGATAATGTTACGCTTATCAATCCAAAAAACATCTACGGCTATTTCAATCGTTCCATCGTTTACTGCGAACTGAAGCGCTGGAATGATGCCGAAACCGACTTGACTCAGGTTTTGCAATTGTTTCCTGAGTTTGTCAGTGCGTGGATCAATCGCTCGGTGGTGCGTGCTTCGAAAGGCGACCATCGTGGTGCCGAAATGGACCGACTCACAGCCATGAACATCATCAGGGTGATGAACGGCGATGGCAGCAATGCGGAACTGCTTTACCGCATGTATGCCGATTCTACTTATTACAGCCGCATCATCGCTTTCGAATCGGATTTCGTGAACGGCGAAGCCAAACAAAATCAGTTGCAATATGCTGATGTTCAAATCATTCCGTTTGGAAATTTTGTCCTGACTTTCGTCAATCCATCCGATTACAAATTAGCCACGCAAAACAAAGGCATGTATATTGATGCCACCATCAGCCAAATCAATAGCATGGGAATTTTGCCTGCCAAAATGGTTTTGAAACCCGAAAGCCGCCAAACAATGACGCAAGAGAGTTTGATAAACGAAAACGACCTTGAAGCCATCGGTGACGAAAAACTGAAGTTTTTGCTGCAAGGCATTATCAATCAGGAATTTTATGATTTCGAGCAAGCAGAAAACTGCTACCGGAAACTGATGGATACAAAGCCTTATTCCGATTATGCCACGCTGAACCTTTTTTCCGTTTTGACGGCAAAAGCTGAAATGATGGCTATGGCAAAAGAAACACAACAAGGCGTTACAATTACCAAAGGAAAAACCGCAACCATGAAAGAAAAGCCTTTGAATGTTGATTATTCGCCAATCATCAATTTATTGACATTCAATATTTTGAAAGAGAAAAGGAACCCATATTTGTGGTTTAATTTAGGCAATGCGCTTTTGCAGCAAAAGGAATACAACAAAGCCATCGATGCCTACACCGAAGCCATCCGTTGCCACGAAAATCTGGCCGAGGCTTACTATAACCGCGCTTTGACTTTGGTTTTCATCGGTGAGACAAAACTTGCCCAGTCCGATTTGAGCAAAGCCGGAGAATTGGGGCTTACCGAAGCCTACGTCGTGATGAAACGGTTCGGAAAGTAAGGGATTACAATCCAGTCAGGTCAATGAAATAAATGGGAAAAATCATAAATAACTGTAAATCTTTCTGTTAATCATATTTTATCCGCTTTTTCTTGATATAAACACGGATAAAAACAGATTTTACAGAAATGCTTTGCGAAAAATAATCGTTGCCGAAGCAGAACTTATCTCCTTACCTACTTTTTTCTTCCGCAGCCTTCATCGCTTTGAATTCCTCGCCCGTGTCAATAATGTGCTGCTTTAGGTCTTCGAGCTGCCAGGCATCTTCCACTTTGAAATCGCCGATGCGCGTGCGGCGCAACGATTTCAGGCAGGCGCCGTTGCCCAGTTCCTTGCCGAAATCGTGGGCGAGACTACGGATGTAAGTGCCTTTGCTACAGGTTACTTCAAAATCCAATTCGGGGAAACGCTCCGTGTTGAGCTTGAAATCTTCGATATGAATGTCGCGGGCTTTCAGTTCGATTTCCTCATCGGAACGGGCATAATCAAAAGCGCGTTTGCCCTTGATTTTGATGGCGGAATACTTCGGCGGATACTGCTTGATGTCGCCAATGAATTTCTTTCTCGCCTCGTCGATTTGCTCCGGCGTAATGTTTTCCGTCGAAAAAAAAGCATCGGGGTCGCTTTCAAGGTCGAAAGTCGGCGTGGTCTGGCCTAAAAGAATGGTGCCGGTGTAAGTCTTTATCTTGGCCTGATATTCCTCTATCTGCTTGGTTTTCCGTCCCGTGCAAAGAATGAGCAAACCCATCGCCAAAGGGTCGAGCGTACCGGCGTGACCGACTTTCAGTTTGCGGATGCCGTAGAATCGCTTGATTAAGGCACGGATGAAATTCACCGTGTCAAACGATGTCCAGTCGATGGGTTTATCAAGAAGGATGACCTCGCCTTCTTCAAAGTTATACATTTAGCAGCAATAAGGTAAGACAATGGCCAAAACACCGATGATGCCGCAATAGACGCCAAACCATATCAGCTTGCCTTTTTTCACAAGGTTAATCATCCATTTGCAGGCAAAACAGCCACTAATGAAAGCGGCAAGGAAACCGACCACCAAAGCAGCCGTAGGTGTCGAAACAGTTTGTGCAACAACCTCTGCCTCAGGGAAAAGCATATCTTTAGCTTTAAGCAAAGTCTGACCCAAAATCGGAGGAATCACCATGAGGAACGAAAATTGCGCAAGTTTTTCTTTACTGTCGCCCAAATGTAAACCTGTCGCAATAGTGCTACCCGAACGCGAAATACCAGGAAGAACTGCCATAGCCTGTGCAATACCTATAATAAAAGCGTGCAGTAGTGAAATGTCATCCGATGATTTTGACTCGTCAAAATAGGTAAAAATCAATAAACATGAGGTGATTAACATACAAATGCCTACCAATAAAATAGGATTACCACATATTTCACCGATATAATCGTAATTGAAAAATTCCTGAATACTATCGTTGAAAAACAGGCCGACGATACCAACTGGAATCATGGAAACAAGAATGTTAGCAGCATACTTCGTACCTCTATTCCACTCATATTTGAACAAATCCTTAAAAATCCACACGATTTCCTTCCAAAGGATGACGCAGGTGCTTAAAACCGTTGCTATGTGAACCATGATTTCGAAATCCATGGCACCTTCGCCATCAATGCCAAACAGGTATTGACCGATGGTCAAATGACCGCTGCTACTCACTGGCAGATATTCCGTAAGGCCTTGAACAAGACCTAAAATCAATGCTTGAAACCAACTCATAAACAGAGAAATTTAATATTTAAAGTTTGACTTTTAGACAATTGGACTATTTGACCATTTTACTTTTGGATTATTTGACTCTTAGACAATTAGACTGTTTGACTTTTAGATATTTAGATAACGAGGTCGCGAGGTTATTCGCTCATTGAGCTTGTCGAAATGAGTTTCCTGTGATTTGAACGATTTTCTTTCGAACCGCGTTTCCAGAAAATGGCAACGATTTCGACGACAAAACCGGCCAAAACCAAGATAGGCGCCAAGGTAATGTGTTGGAAATCGAACATTTTTTCATTGAATACATCGGGGTTGTCGGAGCCGCCGCCAATCATCAGGATGAACCCCAAAACGATAAGAGCCAGACCTATCAACACGATAATGTAATTTTGTTTGCCAAAAGGCATAACATTCTGGTTATCTTCACTTTCTGCATTCACTTTTCTATTTGTATCCTGTGCCATCATTCATATTTTGTGCAAAAATAGGAAATTTCCTTAGATATTTCACAAAATCTTCAAAATTTTTTTCATGCCAAAAACGACATTCAACTGAATTGCTGTTGGAAGAGAGCTTACCACATCGAGTGTGGGATGATGAAACCACTTCCTGCAAAATTGTAGTTTTGAATTTGTTTTGCGAGAAACTCATGCATACAACTTGTCAATGTGCGCATTTAAGTATTTCCGCAAGGCCGTGGCTGTGGAAATGCTTGCCAAAATGATGCCGATTACAATGATGCCGACATAAATGCAAACCGTGATTTCGGGGCTTTGTATCAAAGCCAATTCAGGAATACGCTTGTTGAGCCAATACATTATTATAATCAACAGAATATCAGCCAAAATCGCACCGAAAAAACCTTGCGAAACGCCCGTCTTGACAAAAGGCTTGCGGATAAACGCCTCGGTTGCGCCCACCAGCTGCATACTACGCACCAAGAAACGTTTTGAATAAATGGAAAGACGTATCGTATTGCGAATCAGCGAAATGGCAATGACGAGCAAGATGATGCTTGCCACTATCAAAGCCATGCCGATGCGTTTGACATTCTGATTGATGACCTCGACAAGTGATTTCTGATAATAGACTTCCTTAACATTTTCATTCTCAAGCAGATGCGATTCGATTACCGCCAGACTGTCGACGTTAGCATAATCCGCATTGAAGCGCACATCGATGGAAGGGAGCAGTGGATTTTCCTCATTGCCAAGCCATTGCAGGAAATCCTCGCCCAAATCTTCGCTCAAGCGCCTGATGGCTTCGTCCTTGGTGATGTATTCCGTTGACTTCACGGCAGGCATGGCATCAAGTTCCTTTTGCAGATACAAAATGTTGGCTTCCTTCACGTTGCTGTTCATCACGATTTCGAAACCGATGTTTTCCTTGATATGGTTGGAGAGTTTCTGAGCATGCATCATCAGCAAGGCGAACACACCTAACAGAAACAAAACCAGCATTATACTCATCAACGACATGGCGTAGGAGCCAGCCACACGACGTTTATTTGACCTTCTTTCCGACATTTTCATAGTTTTAAAACGCAAAAATACTACAATTATTCCTAAATTTGCGCCATGTTTCGCAAATTGAGATTTAGAATCATCATTGACTGTCTGCTGTCGGTGCTTTTGTTGCAACGCTGCGCCAATGTCGTGGCACCAACAGGAGGCCCGAAAGACGAATTGCCGCCCGTTGTAGTTGAAACTACACCCGAAAACCATTCCGTCAACTTCAACAGCAAAAGAATCGATATTACTTTCGATGAGTACATTACGTTGGAAAACGCCAAGCAAAAAGTGATTTTTTCCCCGCTTTTGGACGAAAAAGCCGACATCAAGCTGAAAGACCAGACGGTCGTCATCAAATTCAACGAAACCCTGAAAACTAACACAACTTACACCATCAATTTCGGCGATGCCATTAAAGACCTGCACGAAGGCAATGTGTTCCAGGATTACGTTTTCAGCTTTTCGACCGGCGAGGTGCTTGACACGCTTTCCATTGCAGGAAGATTGCTTTCAGCCGATGAAAAAAAGCCTATCGAAGATGCATTCGTTACATTGTATTATGGTGATTCAGATGGACTTGACACGCTTCCATTGACGCGAAAACCTGATTTCGTCGGCAAAGTCGACAAAGAGGGTTATTTCAACATTTCTGGATTGGCGGACAAGAAATATTTCGTTTTCGCCATCAAGGATGTCAACTCCAACTATTATTTCGATTTGCCCAACGAACAAGTCGCTTTTCTCGACACGCTGGTTTCTCCAGTTCCGTTCAAACCATTGCCGAAACATAATGCCGACTCCACCATGAAACAAAACGCTGACACACTTCAGCAACTTTCCGTACTTCCCGATTCTACTGAAAGTGTTATCTTTGACACCATTAGTGGAAAAACATTCGACCTGAAGGCAAGAGACCTTACCCTTTACATGTTTACCGAAAAAGATACCACACAAACGCTTTTAGAGAAAAAGCTTGTTGAAAACGGTCTTCTGCGTTTTGCGTTCCGTCAACCAGCTGAAAACGTGATGATTGAAACGACCGAAATTTTACCTGATTCTTTCAATATCGTCAAGGTGCATTCTGCCGATTTCGACACCATCAGCTGGTACTTCACGCCCAAGGTCAAAGACAGCCTTTGGGTGCAAATAAAATACGACACGCTCATCAACGATTCAACGCATTATAACCTGGTTTTCAAAGAGAAAAAAGGTCAAAAAGCTGAAAACCTGAAAATCAGCGACAACCTTGTCAACAACAGCATCATGCCCGATACTGTCCTGACTTTGGCTTTCGGCGAGCCTTTGCTTGATTTCCAGCTTCCCGATTCGGTGCTTTTCATTGCCGACAAAGACACTTTGAATGAAAAACCTGTATTTGAAAAAGCCGATGAATTCGGCTTCCGCTACAAACTGAAAAACACTTTGGAAGCTGATAAGGAATACAGCATTGCCATTCCCGATTCGGTGCTTTTCAGTATCAGGCAACGCACCAATGCAGCTCTCAACCTCAAGTTTCATCTCGCCAAGGAAGATGAATATGGGAACATTTTCATTACCGTTGTGCCTCCCGACAATGTGCCGCAAGTTATCGTTCAGCTACTCAACGACAAAAATAAAATAGTTGACACACAAATAATTACTGAGAAACAAGAAGTAGAATTCTGGTATCTTGCCCCGGGCAAATACAAGTTGAAAGCCATTCTCGATGCCGATGCCAACGGCAAATGGAGCACGGGCAATTTCCATCGCCATTTCCTGCCCGAAACCATCATCGACTACAAGGACGAACTCGACTTGAAAGCCGGATGGGACATTGACCTGAAAGACGAATGGAAACTATAAGATACTGTATAAAATCCAATTGAGCATTTTGTAATAGGTATTCTTGGTGCATTCCGATTGGAGGCCAAACCGTGAAGTTGTGGTTTTTTACAGAGCGTAAATCTCTATGTAATTGGACTTTACATGCCGCAGGTATGGAAGTTCGGCAAAATAAAACAGCTTCTAAGATTGACTTCCAAATTTTCAATTCATCATCGCAAAAACCTCAGACAATATCATTTTTTCCGTACCTTTGCACGCAATAGGATTTATCCGGTTTTACGTCTTTGAATTATGATTACATTGAAATTCAAACCTTTGCTTTCTTCCATCACGAAGAAACTGATTATGGCCATCACGGGTGCGTGTTTCGTGCTTTTCCTGGCTTTCCACGGAACAATGAATTTTGTTTCCATCCTGTCACCAGAAGCTTACGATGGTATCTGTAACTTCCTGGGCGCCAATTGGTATGCTGTCGTTGCAACATTGGGTCTTGCAGGATTAGCTGGATTGCACATCCTTTTTGGCGTCATTTTGAGTCTTGAAAATTTCATTGCGCGTGGCTTTGTCCGCTACCGCAAGACAGAGAGGCCGAAAGGTGTGGAATGGTCGTCAAGAAACATGCTCGTCTTAGGCGTTTTGATTTTGTTAGGTTTGGCCTTGCACCTATTCGATTTCTGGTATAAGATGCAGTTCGCCGAACTTGTTGGCCGTGAACCGATTAATGGCATCGAACAGATACAATTTCTCTTTTCGCACAACTATTTCAGCATTTGTTATCTGGCTTGGTTTGTTGTGCTTTGGCTTCACCTTTCGCATGGCGTTTGGAGCATGTTGCAGTCGGTGGGCTGGAACAGCGAGCATTGGAAAAAAGCATGGCAAGTCATTGGTTATGTGGTGGCTACGCTCATTGTCCTGCTGTTTGTTTCGGTAGTAATTTATTACTGGTTAATCAATCCTTTTAAGTGTTAAGGCTATGGACGAAAAACTTCAATCAAGAATCCCTGAAGGCCCATTGGCCGAAAAATGGACGAATTACAAGGCTTCCCAAAAACTGGTGAATCCTGCCAACAAGCGCAAACTCGACATCATTGTAGTCGGTACAGGCTTAGCTGGTGCTTCGGCAGCAGCAAGTCTGGGCGAGCTGGGTTTCAACGTCAAGATTTTCTGCATACAGGACAGCCCGCGCCGTGCGCATAGCATTGCGGCTCAAGGCGGTATCAATGCGGCGAAAAACTATCCGAATGACGGAGACAGCATCCAGCGTCTTTTCGTTGATACCATCAAAGGTGGCGACTACCGCGCCCGCGAAGCGAATGTCTATCGTCTGGCGGAAGTCAGCAACAATATCATCGACCAATGTGTGGCGCAAGGCGTGCCATTTGCCCGCGATTATGCCGGCATGTTGGCCAACCGTTCTTTTGGCGGAGCGCAAGTTTCGAGAACGTTTTATGCCAAAGGCCAGACGGGCCAGCAGTTGTTGCTGGGTGCTTACGGTGCCTTGAGCAAAGAGGTAAACAAAGGAACAGTGAAATTATATACTCGTCGCGAAATGCTCGATTTGGTCATCGTCGATGGCCGCGCCCGTGGCGTTATCGTCCGCAATTTGGAAACGGGCGACATTGAGCGTTATTCGGCTCATGCCGTGGTTTTGGCAACGGGCGGTTATGGCAATGTCTTCTTCCTGAGTACCAATGCGATGGCATCGAATGGTTCTGCCGCTTGGCGTTGTTATAAAAGAGGTGCTTATTTTGCAAATCCTTGCTACACGCAAATCCATCCGACTTGTATTCCGGTTCACGGCGACTATCAGTCGAAACTGACGCTGATGAGCGAAAGCCTGCGCAACGATGGCCGCATTTGGGTGCCGAAAAAGAAAGAGGATGTCGAGAAAATCCGAAAAGGCGAATTGCGCCCAATAGATATTCCCGAAGAGGACCGCGATTATTATCTGGAGCGCCGTTATCCGAGTTTCGGCAATCTCGTTCCGCGCGACGTGGCTTCGCGTGCTGCAAAAGAGCGTTGCGATGCTGGTTTCGGTGTCAACAAAACCGGTTTGGCGGTTTATCTCGATTTCTCCGAAGCCATTAACCGTTTGGGAAAGAACGTGGTAAAGGCTCGTTATGGCAACCTGTTCGACATGTATGAGGAAATCGTGAATGAAAATCCATACGAGACCCCGATGATGATTTTCCCGGCTGTTCACTATACGATGGGCGGCCTTTGGGTCGATTACGAGTTACAATCGACGGTGAAGGGCCTGTTCGTTGCGGGCGAAGCCAATTTCAGCGATCATGGTGCCAACCGTTTGGGCGCTTCGGCTTTGATGCAGGGACTTTCTGACGGTTATTTCGTGTTGCCTTATACCTTGCAGAATTATCTGGCCGACCAAATCCAAACGCCTCGCATTAGCATTGAAAGTGCTGAATTTGAGCAAGCTGAACAAAATGTCCGCGCACAAATCGAAAAACTCTTGAATGTGAAAGGCACTGAAACCGTCGATTCGTTCCATCGTCGTTTGGGCAAAATCATGTGGGAATATGTCGGCATGGCACGCGAAAAGGCTGGTTTGGAAAAAGCCATCAAGTTGATTTCGGATTTGAGGAAGGAATTCTGGAAAAACGTGAAAGTATCAGGCAGCGCTATAGGCATGAATTCCGAACTTGAAAAAGCTCTTCGTGTGGCCGATTTCCTTGAAATGGGCGAACTGATTGCCCGCGATGCTTTGCAGCGCGAGGAGTCGTGTGGCGGCCATTTCCGCGTTGAGCATCAGACCACCGAAGGCGAAGCACAACGCGACGACCAGAACTTCAAATTCGTGGCAGCTTACGAATACAAAGGCAGTGAATCAATACCTGAACTTCACAAGGAACAACTTGAATTTGAGTTTGTTGAAGTGAAGCAGAGAAACTATAAATAAATCTAGAAAATGAATTTCACACTGAAAATATGGCGTCAAGCCAACCGCACAGCAAAAGGACATTTCGTTGACTACAAGATAAGCGACATTTCGCCCGATGCTTCGTTTCTGGAAATGCTTGACATTCTGAACGAACAATTGGTTCTGAAAGGCGAAGACCCAGTTTATTTCGACCACGATTGCCGCGAAGGCATTTGTGGCGCATGCAGTCTTTTCATCAATGGCCGTCCGCACGGAAAAGGGGAGGGGACGACGACTTGCCAACTGTATATGCGTAAGTTTAAGGATGGCGAAACCATCACGGTTGAGCCTTTCCGTTCGCGTGCATTTCCTGTCATCAAGGATTTGACCGTCGACCGCTCGGCTTTCGATAAGATTATCCAGGCGGGTGGTTATGTGTCGTGTCACACGGGCGGCGTGCCCGATGGCAATGCCATTCCGGTCCCCAAGGCCGACGCCGACCGTGCCATGGATGCCGCTGCCTGCATTGGCTGTGGCGCTTGCGTGGCGGCATGCAAGAATTCAAGTGCCATGCTTTTTGTCGCAGCCAAGGTTTCGCAGTTTGCCTTGTTGCCGCAAGGCAAGGTTGAAACGGCTCGCCGTGCTCAGGCAATGGTGGCTAAAATGGATGAATTGGGTTTCGGCAATTGCTCGAACACCTACGCTTGTCAGGCGGTTTGCCCGAAACACATTTCCGTATCGAACATTGCGCGCTTGAACCGCGAATTTCTTGGCGGAAAAATCGTTTCGCCTTTGCGGAAAGAAGAATAAATCAAAAGGATTTTATTTCAATTCGCAGAATTTTAAGCGATTACCAAGTGTCCCT
This sequence comes from Candidatus Limimorpha sp., assembly GCF_056203535.1. Taxonomy (NCBI): domain Bacteria; kingdom Pseudomonadati; phylum Bacteroidota; class Bacteroidia; order Bacteroidales; genus Candidatus Limimorpha; species Candidatus Limimorpha sp. The sequence continues at coordinate 37,629 of NZ_JBADWU010000100.1, forward strand.
GTGGTCTTTCTTTTTGGTCAGTTTCAAATCCTTCAAGGCTTGGGCTTTCACGTTAATAGTGAAATTCCAGCTTTTCATTCTGCCAGTTGGAATCCAGCCGAAACGCATTTCCCAGCAATGGAGGTCGCGGTAAATATTGACTGAAGTGTATGACAATCCGTGATTGGTGAAATCCCAGCCAGTGTTGAAAGTGATTTTCCATTTCGGCGAAAGGCTGATGTCACCATTGACACTTAAAGTTTGAACCGTCTGGTTGGTTGCAATACCTAATAAAGCGGCATATCTCAACGAAGAGGAATAACGCAAGTTGTAGCTCAAGCTCAACGACCAAGGCGTAGTCCAATCAACGTAGGCATTAGGATTCCCCATGATGTCAAGCAATTGGTCTTCAGTGACATTCGGTGAATTGGCAGCGCGTTTTGCAACGTCTGCGCCGAAATCTTTTTCCTTGGCATTCTTGTTTTTCAGTTTGTCAATCGTACTTTGGTTAAGGGAGAAACTGACGCTGAAATTCCAAGCCGAGTTGTTCTTGTGGAAAAGCCGATGGTTTTCAACGATTTCCAAGCGGTTGATTCGTTCGCCGTTTTCGTTTGTCGTGTACGGATCCCAAACGCTGCTGTACTGGATGTTCAGTTTCTTGAACAAGGTTGTTCGTGCGCTGATTGATAAGTTGGAAAGGTTCAACGAATCACGCATGAGGTCATAATTACCACCAAGATTGAACGATTCCAGCAAAGCCACTTTTTTCAAGCCTGTAATGGTATCTGATTTTGATGGCACCTTCATTTCCAGGTTATTGGCAAAATTATAAGTGATACTGCCGGATGCGTTTTGCGAAGGCGAACCGTAAAGTGATCCGGTAAACATATTATAAACCTGTTCAACGCCGGCGGCATCCATGTATCGACCGTATGCACCCCATCTCGGCGAACTGAAATCAGGTGTGTAGGAGAAACCGATTGTTGGCGTAAACACATGACGGATGGCGCGAATCGGGCCTTTGGCAAAATTGACCATGCCGTAAATCTTTGTCGTGAAATTGCTCGAAACACTGAAATCCACTAAATTGCGGAAGCCGTAGATGGTATCGGTAATCAAGGAATCATTCAACATCTGCTTTTCGGTATGCGAGAAATACATGTAGTCGTTCAAGGAAACCGAACTTGTCCAATTAATGTGTTTCAACAACTTGATAGGCAAATTAATAGGAATGCTATGCTTGGCTCCCATCTGCATGTTTTTCTTCGACCACATTCCCATGTCCTTATACCATCCGTGTGAGAAAAGCGAGCTGTCTGCTCCGCTGATGTAGTTCTTCGCATTCAAGGTGTAGTTGACGTTCAAATCCTTGTACCAATGTCTCTTGCCCTGTTTCCCGACTTTTTGCAAAGGATAGATTCGGTTGGCCGAAAGTGTGATTTCAGGCAGTGAAATCGTAATCTGTTTGGTCAATGTGTTTTGGCTATGGCCGGCATTAAGTGTCAGATAGACTTTGCCGTCGAAATTGGTCTGATAGGCAATGCTCGACTTGAAGGTGTTGCTCAGATATTCATTTGAGGTGCTGGCATTGTACTGGTTGTAATTCGAACTCATGATGTTGACGTCAGCCGAAAAACTGTGGCGCGGATGTGCTTTCGGATCCTGTTTATGCGACCATAAAATTTTGAAATCAGTGCTTTTCTGAAAATCGGCGGAGTTTTTCGTGCCGATTTTGTTTACGGCATAACCCAACGAAAGATTGCCGTTATACTTGTAGCGTTTCACATAACGGAAAGTGGGTTTCAAAGCCCAGCTGCCCCGGGTGTAGATGTCGCCCAAGACCTGCAAATCCATGTGTTCGTTAATGACCCAATAATAACCGCCGTTTTCCAAATAGAAACCACGGTTTGCCGATTCGCCATACGTTGGAATGATAAGACCTGATTTTTGCCCTTTCATAAGCGGGACCAACGCAAATGGCAAAGCCAAAGGTAAAGGTACATCTTCAATGGTCAGGAATATTGGGCCGGTGACGATTTTGTCATCAGGAATCACCTTCGCTTTGGAAAAACGGAACTGGTAATGCGGATGATCTTTCAAATCACAAGTAGTGTATCCGCCAACGCTGATGTTCACCGTGTTATCATCCATGCGCTTGATTTTGGTTCCGTTCAGGTAGCCTTGGCCTTCTTCCGTCCAGACTTTCGTGATGACACCTTTCTTGCTTTTGAAATTATACATCATCTCTTCGGCATCGAAAGTCGAATTGCCCTGCGAGAAAACAGGCGTGCCTTGCAGTCTGCCCACTGAATCGAGTGTGCCGTAAGCCTTGCACACATTCGTCTCCAAATCGAATTCAAGGCAAGCTGCCTTCAGCACGATGTCGTCGTATTTTGCCTCGGCATCGCCATAATAATACATTTTCTTGTCAGCCAGATTGCGCACAACCGAATCGGTGGCGGTGCAAACGATTTTTGTTTCCAATGCTGCGCTACTACGTTTCGTCACAATTGTATCTTTTGGTTGCGCCAGTGAATCGGACAAAATGCTGTCTTGTGGCATTAAGAGCGAATCAAGCATCGGATTATCAGGAAGATATGTAACGCTATCATTCAAATTTGGTCCGAAAAATTCATTGGCAACGGTATCCGTTTTCAAGACGATTGTGTCGATGAAACGTTGAGAAACGTTGTCTTTCGCTATGGTGTCAAGCTGTTGTTCATTCGTTTCAATTTTCACCATCGGTTTGCATCCGAAACATACCAAAATAGTGACTATCAGCATACAAAATGCTAATACAGAATAATAAATCTTATATGTTTTGCGTTTTATCAAAACGAAAATCTTACTTTTGTGCCTTGAAATTCGGTGCAAAGATAGTTTTTATTGGCGCATAAATGAAATCTATTATGGCTCAACGTGGAAAAATAATAATTAATATCGTGTTTTTGGCGGTTTTCTTGCCGCTGATTGTCCATGCCCAAAAAGGCGAAACGATACAAACTGTCGTGATTGACGCTGGCCATGGAGGGAAAGACCCTGGTGCATTGGGCAAGAATTGCAAGGAAAAAGACATTAACTTATCTGTTGCCCTGAAACTTGGAGCATACATTGAGGAGAACATGCCGAGTGTGAAAGTCGTCTACACTCGAAAAAGAGATGTTTTCGTAGAATTGAACGAGCGTGCCGCTATTGCCAACCGCAACGATGCAGATGTGTTCATTTCCATTCACTGCAATTCGGCGGCCAACGCATCGGTGAACGGTGCCGAAACCTTTGTGATGGGTGAATCGAAAAACGAAGCCAACCTCAACGTGGCAAAAGCCGAAAACGCCGCCATCCTTTTGGAAGACAACGCCAGCGAAACTTACGACAATTTTGATCCGAACAGCACTGAGGCCTATATCTTGTTTTCGCTCTCGCAAAGCCTTTATCAGAACCAAAGCCTACAATTGGCCGACAAGGTGCAACAGCAACTGGTCACTAAGGTAAACCGCCACGACAGAGGTGTGCAACAAGCTGGTTTTCTTGTGCTTTGGAAAACTCCAATGCCAAGCATTTTGGTTGAATTGGGCTTCATCAGTAATGCAAATGAGGCAAAGTTCCTCAATTCGGAACGCGGCCAGACCCAGATGGCTTTGGCACTTTATAGGGCTTTCGAACAATATAAGCAAGCCTATGAAAACGACAATAAGACCGAGACAATGCCCGTAGTGACAACACCTGCGAGCAGCAGCGACAGCGATGTGTTTTTCTCCGTGCAGTTCGCCAGCCGCGACAAGAAAGTGCCTGTCACCGACAAGGCTTTCAAGAAAGTGCCCGAAGTGGATGTCTACGAATACAACGGCGCATACCGTTACATATCAGGCCATTTCGCCACCAAAGCGCAAGCCACGGCACGCCAGACCGAACTGCGCAACTTAGGTTTCAGCGATGCTTTCGTCATAGCATTCGTCAACGGCGAAAGAGCCACTCTGAAGGCGGCTGAGGCGGCGATGAAGAAATGAAAAATGAATTCAATATGAACAATCTTACCATAAAAAATCTGCCGAAAGCAGCTTTGGATTTCTGCAACGAATATAGCGGAATGCCACAAAAAGAATTGTTTGGTGTGACTGATGGGAAAGCCGTCGGCACTTTTGTTGAGCATCTTTTTCAATCATTTCTTGCTTCACGCTACGAAATGAACACTGGCAATTCGGCAAAAGGTTTAGACCTTCCTTCCATTGACACCGACATTAAAGTCACTTCTATTATCCAACCACAATCAAGTTGCCCTTTCAAAGACAGCAAACAGAAAATCTACGGATTTGGGTACAATCTGATTGTCTTTGTTTACGACAAACACGATGACAATACAAACAAAGTTGGTATTCTCAATTTCGTATCTTGTACATTTATTGAGAAAGATAGAACGGCAGACTACCAAACGACCACAGGCCTTCAAAACATCATCAAGAATAATGGCAACGCTGACGACGTTTTCGCGTTTCTCACAGAACGGAACATTCCAGCCGATGAGATTACGTTAATGAATATGGCAAAAGACATACTTAACAATCCGCCCAAAATAGGCTATCTAACAATTTCAAATGCACTTCAGTGGAGACTTCAATACGATAGAATCGTGACACTGAAAGGAAGCATTGATGGCATAACTCCAATTGTCAAATATGAAAGCAGGTGATTTTCTGAACGAAACAAAAAGGCTTTCGCTCGCTGATGCCAACAAGAAGCTGGAAGACGCTTGTGGCATCGTCGATTTCCTTTCATACAAAGAGGAAATTGACGAACTTTTAGAACCTGTTTCCGAACAAGAAGCAAGAGATGAATTCGGCGATTGGCAGACCAATTATCAACTTGCCTGCGACGTGTGTCAGCTAATGAAAGAAAAAGGCATTCGTCCACAAGTGATAATCGAACCGACTTGCGGCAAAGGGGCTTTCGTTCTTGCCGCCTTACAAACGTTTGAAAGCCTCGAGTTGGTATATGGCATCGACATATACAAGCCTTATCTGAATGCATTAAAACTCAACTTATTGGAAAAATCGTTTGACAGCCATCGTCACAATGCAAAAATCAGGCTTTTCCACAGCAGCATTTTTGACTTTGACTTCAAACCAATCGAAGAGCAATGCGGGCAGAAGAATATTCTTGTCATCGGCAATCCACCTTGGGTAACCAACAGCAAACTCGGCAGCATCAACAGCAACAATCTGCCATTCAAGTCCAATTTCAAGAATCAGCGAGGCATAGATGCCATTACTGGCAAAGGTAACTTTGACATTGCAGAATATATTTGCAACATGATGATTCGGGAATTCGGCGGCACAAGCACCCAATTGACATTTCTGATAAAGAATTCTGTAATTAAAAACTTGGTTTACAGGCAAAAGAGCAATCATGAAAACATCAGCAAAATCGAGCAATATAATATTGATGCAGCAAAAGAATTCAGTGTGTCGGTAGCAGCATCATTATTATATTTGGAATTCGGTTCAGGGAAAGCCCAGGAATGTTCCGTATTCGATTTTTATTCACGAGCGAAACAGTATTCATACGGATGGGTTGGAGAGAAATTCGTTTCAAACACAGAAATCTATCGGAAATGGCAACGTTTCGACAATGAATCGCAATTGGAATGGTGGTCGGGAATCAAACACGACTGCTCGAAAGTTATGGAACTGACGAAAAATGCCGAAGGACAATTTGTGAATGCTCTAAATGAAATCGTTGACATTGAGCCAGAATTAGTATATCCGCTTGTTAAAAGCTCCGACATTAGCAACGGCCACATTACAAAGACACGGAAATACGTCATTGTCACCCAACATTCACCTTCCGAATCCACCGATTACATCGCCAAGCAATATCCAAAAACATACGCATACCTTATTAGCCATGCCGACATGCTCGATGGCAGGGAAAGCATCATTTACAAAAAGCGTCCTCGTTTTGCAATGTTCGGCATCGGTGAATATTCATTCAAAAAATACAAGATTGCTGTTTCCGCTCTCTACAAGATTCCCCGTTTTGCTTTGGTTGAACCTATCGACGGTCGTCCCGTCCTGCTTGACGACACATGTTATCTGATTGGATTCGACAACAAGGAAGAAGCCCAAATGACACTCTACCTTTTAAATCACACAATAACAAAAGCCTTTATTGAAACCATCATGTTCTCAGATGCAAAGCGAGTAATCAACAAAGACCTATTGATGCGCATCGACATTGCCGAAGTCTCGGAAACTTTGGCTGATGGGCATTATTCGCAGTCCGTCCCCTATCCGCTTGACACGTTTAGCAAAAAACTGAAAGTCACACATCCGCAACAACTTGAATTGTTTTAATTGTTTTTTCAAACATTAAAGAATCATAAGATTGTATTGCATACCTATCCTCTTTCCATAATCAAAAACGGGAGACAAACAAAATCACATGTTTATCTCCCGTTTTTTGATTTTCAAGCATTTATATGGTCAACTGACCAACAAAAAGCAATCAATATTCGTCTTCGTGGAAAAAGAAATCATCTTTTGTAGGATAATCAGGCCAGAGGTCTTCAATACGCTCGTAGACTTCGCCCTCATCTTCCATTTCCTGAAGGTTTTCAATCACTTCGTCAGGTGCGCCCGTGCGCATAGCCCAATCCAGCAACTCCTCTCTTGTTGCCGGCCAAGGCGCATCTTCCAATTTTGAGGCTAATTCTAATGTCCAGTACATAGTCGTTTGGTTTTTATTTTGGGCTGCAAAAATACTTCATATTGGCAAAAAGTCAAGTGTTTTTTATAAAAAAATTATTCAATTCCTATTTATCTGATTTCCAATATGTTTCACAATTCTTTTCAACAAAATCAAAGAAACGGGCAAGGACAAAGAAAAAATCCGACAATCTATTAAGGTACTTTATGTCGGTTTCATCAACCGGAAAATCCTGTGCCATGCGCCAAGCCTGACGCTCAGCACGACGGCAGACCGTGCGGCAGACATGACAATAGGAGGCCTTCAAATTGCCGCCTGGAATCACGAAAGCCTTCAGTTCGGGCAACTGCTCATTCATTTTGTCAATCTCCTTTTCAAGAAAAGCGACATCATCGGCAGAAAGCGAAGGAATCATCTTGCTCACTTCCGAATCACGGTCTAATGCAAAATGCGATTCCAAGGTAAAGAGTTTATTCTGAACGACTTGCAAAACCGATTTTACAGCCTCAGGAACGCCTTCCAAATCGTTAAGCACGCCCATAAAAGCACTCAGTTCATCGACAGTGCCGTAGGTTTCAACACGCTCATCGAACTTCGCGACACGCTTTCCGCCAATCAACGAAGTCATGCCTTCGTCACCGGTTTTTGTATAGGTTATGTTTTTCATATTCAAATCAATTATTCAAATTTTTAAAAAAGTCTTGTCGGTTATCAGTTTTCAGTAATCAGTTTTCAGTTGTCGATTTTCAGTTTTTCAAAAGTTCAAAATTGTTCAATTTTATAAAAATCTAATAACCAACAGTATACAACAAGATTCACGCCTTCGCGGGAATGACGGCAAAGCCGTCTAATTGTTCAAAAGTCTAATTGTCCACCTGTCCCTAATACTTCAGCACAAAATCCTGTTTTTCAATGCCTAATCTAAAGAAAACCAATCCAATATGATAAAGGTCAATGGTAAGCGAAACATCCTCATTGTCCATAATACGCTCCCAAGCGTCTTCCGCATCGCGCGAGCGGTGAATACCTTCAAAAATAAACACAGAGTCGGTCGTTTTGTGGCTCATGCAGTCCTGCAAGTAATCCCATTCCTCGTCCTCAAAATCGTTTTCACTGAAAAAGACAAAACCCGTGTTGAGTTTCTTGAACTTCTCAGAATCGAAATCCGCTGGCTGAATGAGTGTTACATTTTCAATGCCCATCGAATTGAGCGTTTCGAGAAAGCCATCCGACTCTTCCAAATAAACCCTTGTCTGCAAATTTCCCAAAGCCAACGCCGTCGTATTAAGTGCCGAAAGCTTCCCAAAAGACACCACCGAATCAGGCTCGAAATACCGCACAATGCGATACAAAAGACGGCTCTGCTTGCGGCGGCGGTAAGTCAAATGTTTCTTGCCATCAAGCAACCTGCTCAGGCGCAGAATGGTCTCATAATCAGAGTTTGAGCCTTTGTCGTTCAACACTTTCGTGGTAAATTCATAGACGAAAGGCGAGTGGATATGATACTCACTTTTGCACTGGATCTTGTATTTGAGAAAACTCGAAATCATATCATTCGTATTGGACTTTCTGGAGGAAAAAGACGGTGCGGTGCGGCTTTGGCAACACGCCATTTTGGATAATCTGACAGCCAAAAATCAGGAAACGCGACCCGAACCATGGCTCAATCTGTGCGAAATACTCATCTTCAACATAATCAGCGCCGTGCATTGGCTCAATGTCAACCGATTGCTGGTTCAGCAAAGGCTGGCCATCGGCATCAAACACCGCATAACGCAAGGAATTTTCGTATGACGAAGCCACGACAAGCTCACCGTGACAAACAGCCTCACCGGAATGTTTGGTCAAATCGTAGGTCAAATCGTTATCGAATCTGACTGAAGTCTGCCATTTCAGCTCGCCGTCCTTATCGAAGGCCAGCAAAATTTCCGAAATGAAATCGTAGCCATCGAAAACGGTATAGGTGTAAGGATGTGAACCGTAAAAACCATAACCGTAGCCGTAACTCATGCGCGTTTCAGTGTGATATTCAGGCACAAAGGCTTCGGCAACAAAGACCGACAAGTCGCCATAATGCGTCAACCGCGGCGTTAGGAACTGAAAAGCGATTTCCTTTTTGTCCTGTTTTCCGTTTTTGCCCAATTTAAGGCGTTCTTCGCGCACCCTGACACGGTCAGATGCAGTCAGTGCCAACTCGATTTCAGGCATATTCTTAAAAAGATAAGCCTTAGTCTGCGCTGTTCCCTCAAAACGAACCCAAACCACACCCACGGAAATCTTATCGAAATTTTCGGTTACGCCTTCCAAATCCACTTTCCTATTGCTTTCGCGTTCCAAAGTTCCCATCACCACAAGGCACTGATTTTCATCGAAATCGAAACACATTCTGCCCAATCCCGCGTTTTCGCCATTCTCATAACGATGCTTTTGCAGCAAGACACCCGAAGGCGAAAAAACCAAAAAAGATGTCGCCGCATAACGTTTGTTTTCATATTCGCGTGCCGCCACCACAAAACAATGCTGTTTTGGGAAAGATTCCGTTTGGAAAAGAATGAAACTGTTTGCCAAAGCTGGATTTACGGAACGATAGGAATTTGAATTTAAATCAAAGAAAAGCAAAGTGCCGTTCCCCATCTTGTCGTTGACCGCCATCATCATGTTGCCGTCAACCACCTCAAGGGAATGAATGACAGTCTTTTCGGGCAACATTTCGCCGAATGATTTGTAGGTCAAATCCTTGCGATTGAAACAAATGGCGCAAAAACTAATGGTGTCGGTCTTCTTCAATTTATCGTTTGTGAACAAAAAGACGGCAAAATCATCATCGCTGGCCGAACCAACAAACGACATTCTTGATGAAAGCGGAATCAAGTCGCTGCGCATCTCGTAAAGACTTGAATCGAGCAAAGCGAAATTCCACAGCTGGCTTTTGTGCTCATCAGTCCTGTCGGTCTGCGAAACCATGATGCCGCCTTTTGCGCCAAACGACTCAAAATGACAGCCTTGATCCTTCGACCAACGCCCGACTTCGTAACGAGCCGGCTCAGTCTGCTGCGCCGAAACACAACAGAACGCCAACAAAAACGCCACTATGGAAAACCATTTCTTCATGCTTGAATTTTTCGCAAAAAACAATTATCATTCAATCAAACATTCCTCAATCTTACATTGGTGCTTTTTCGTCTTAGGATCATAATTGATGCCGACGAACAATAGGTTGCCACGGTAATGCTCCAAAATGTCGTCATATTTCTTTTCCTTAATTTGACTGATGGCCGATTCCGCTGATTTTTTGTTTTTCAATTCGATAATCATGGCTGGAATGTTTGGAACGTATGGAATCAAAGCCAAGTCGGCATAACCATTGCCAGTGGGCAGTTCCTTGATGACGGTGTATTTTGTATTAGCATAGAAATAAGCCAAGCCTATCGCGCTTTGGAACGAGGCTTCATTATTGTAAGTCAGCGGATTGGTGGCGCGAATATGAGCCTCAGTCAAGGCGGCGGCCACGGCTTTCTCATCCTTTCTTATCGTGGCATCAAGCAAGGCTTTAGAATCATTCACAAGCTTAATGACGGGTTTGTAGTCATCTTCGTATTCGACGGAAATGGCCCACTGCTCACGGATTTCGCTGTTCGGAATATAGCACTGGCAGTTCACGCGGTCGTAGGCCAAATAGCCCAGATGGATGAGATAGGTGAACACATCGTCCTTAGAGTGGAAGTCCGTCATGGTGTTCAGGTACTTGTAGACGTTCACATCCACTTTTCCGCCGCCCATCATCGTAACGACATCGTCGCGGATGCCTGCGAAATCCAACAGGATGTAGTTTTTCAAGGCTTCGTAGGAACCTGTCTGCGTCCAATAGCTGCCGAACCTTTGCCTGTCCATTGCACTCACAACTGAACGCGGACTGAAAATCTCCTTGACGTAATCCAAATCGTATCCATCATACCAACGCTTACACTCCTCATAATCCATGGCGTACTGCTCGCAAAGGTCTTGGGTTTCCTTAGCCGTGAAGCCTACAAATTCGGCGAAACGGCCTGCATCGGTCATGGAATATTCCGTGAAAAGATTGAGTTTCGATTGTATCTTATCGCGTACAATTGGCAGAATTCCAGTAAGATAGGCAAGCGAAATGGCGGGCGAAAGGTCTGCGTTCTTGAAAAGGCCGTTCAAAAACTCTAGATACTCATTGAAAAGGTCGCTTTCCACTTGCTCCCGCACAAGCACATCGTATTCGTCGATGATAATGACAAAAGTTTCGCCGGTCTTGGCATAGACACGCATGATAGCTGTAGGAAGCGTATCTTCATCATGAAGTTTAACCGAGGGAAATGTTTCCTTGAGTTCATCCTTAATCATTTCGGTGATGAAATCGACCAGGTTACTCTTGTCCTTAACATTCCTATAAACTGCATTCAAGTCGAACTTTATGACATTCAACTTGTTAAGGTAAGTCTCAAAATCCTTTGTCGCTGAGATTTTCAAGTCCTCAAAAAGTTCGCGCGAATCACAACCTTTGGAATAATACGCCGAAATCATGTTACCGGCCATGCTTTTCCCGAAACGGCGCGGACGAGAGACACACACGAATTTTTCACTTGAATCAATAAGTTCATTCAATTCAGCGATAATCATCGATTTGTCGATGAAAATCTTTGTTTTACGGTCTTGACGTAGCAAAACATTGTTCGGATTGAGGTAAATACCCATAACTTTTACGCTATTTCGACTGCAAAAGTAACAAAAGAATTTGGAAAAAGGAAAAAGAGGATGTTTTCGGACATAAATCTTTCCTTTCATTAGCCTACAGTTTCTTCATCGGACTCACAAAATTTCTCATAGCCGTCTACGCACCTACTTTCCGATCAGTTCTACATGTTGGCATCGAAACAAAAAAGCAATGTCAATTTACAGAACATAAAATAAAAGTGACTGCCCGAAAAAAGACAGTCACCTTTAATAAAACATTGCAATTCGTTTAGAGTTTCACGAACTTTGCAACAGCCTTTTGGCCATCGGCATAGTTGAAATTGACGAAATAAACGCCATTTTCAAGGCTTGAAACTTCGTAATTCACACGGCCTTCCATGCAATTCTTTTCAGAAACCATGCGACCGCTCATATCGTAAACTGCAACCTGTGCATCCTGATTCAAAGTGAAGGAAATCATATCCTTGGCAGGATTTGGATAGACAGTTACAAAGGCATTCATATTCTCGCTGACAGAAATCGCACCGAATGAGCTAATGGCCACATTGTCAACTTCCCAAGAATTGGCAGCTTCAGAGGAACTGGTGTAAACAAAAGCTACATAGAAAACATCTCCGCCAACAATAGGATAAAGGTTGTATTCACCAGATTCAACCCATTCATAGTCACCCGTCGAAAAGTCGAAAGCATAGGTGATTTCTGTCCAAGTGTACTCCGAAGGTTCGCTTTCGCCGTCATAGTCGGTGGAAACCAGCACGCTCAGTGAGTTACCATCAAACTTCATAGCCGTGCTGAAACTCAGCATTATGTCCTGAAAGCCACACTGAATAGCAGGACTAATCAGCCAGTCTTCGTTTTGGTTATTGACGCCATTAGCATAGCCGTTCATGTTGGCGTAACCATTGCCATTGTAGGTCTTTTGAGTCCATGTCTGATCGCCGTAGACATCATAAGCGGTGAACACGCCAAGATCAGCATCGAAGGTTTCGTTCAAAAGGACATACACCTCTTCTGTAGTTACGGTTGCAGTTGGATATGTGCCATCGGTCTTATAGTCGATGTTGGCACCGGCATTGGTGTATGGGAAAATGGCGAAATAATAAGTGGTGTTGCCATCCAAATTGCTAAAAGTAGCTGTCTGAACACCAGGATTCACATTGATGGCCATTTCGCTGTTCGGGACAGGGGTGCCATCGGTAGGAACGGTGATGTTGCCCGTTGAAGCCACAACCAAATATCTGTCAGGCAGTTGTGCGCCCGTAGCATCATTCCAAGTCAGAGTGACATCAAGAAAACCACCATTGGCTGAGAAATTGGTTGGATAGTTGCTCGGTTCAGGGTTGATTTGAGCCTGGCCAGCCTTGAAGAAATAAACTTCAGCGATGATGTTTGAAGATTCCTTGTAGCAGCCGAACAAAGGCGTGCCATTAGCAGCATTCAGGTTGAAACGCATATAACGTTGATCCACTGCACCGAGTGAAACAGGGACGCCAGCACCATTGGCATCAATGGTGATATCCCATTTGCCATTATCGGTGAGGGTTGACTGCGTTTTCAGGTAGTTGCCACCGCCAGGAGCATTCAGATAGCCTTCTCTGAGCGGGTCGTAAATCGTCCATTCGCCTGTGCTGCCACCCAATTCAAATTCAAAGACATCGGTCTGAGAATCAGGATTCGTTGCAATCGTAGTAGTGATTGAACCGCCAGCTTCGGAAACAGTCACTGCATGACGGTTGTTGGATTTCTGATAACTCATGGCGTATGCGTTGCCATCGTCATCGAAACCGACGAGGATATACTTTGCACCGGCTTCGAGGCCAGAGGCAGAAGTAATCATTGTGTAAGTTGTTTGGGCAAAACTGCGAGCCGAGAAAACCAGCATCAATGCCAGCATACCAATTGAAAGTAAATTACGTTTCATTTTTTCTAATATTATGTTAAACAATTGATTATAGTTCCAATGATTGCACACGCTCCACGGCTTTGATTTCAGGAATAGCCTTTTTCATCACCGTTTCGATGCCGTTCTTGAGGGTCATAGTGCTGTGAGGGCAATTGCCGCAGGCACCTGTCAATTCCACAATAACGACCATATCGTCAGTGAGTTCCACAAAATTGACATCGCCGCCATCCTGTTGCAGATAAGGGCGCACCTGTTCCAACACGTTTTTCACTTTGCGTAATATTATTTCCTTTTCCATTTCCATTCTTTTCGGGTTGTTTTGTGAGACGTTGCACGCAACGTCTCTACAGCGTTTATCCTTTATTAATTATGGCCTGCGCGATTTCGTCAAATGCCTTTGTGACAGGCGAATCGGCATCCAAAGCCAGAGGCGTTCCCTTGTCGCCGCACTCGGCAATCTGCTCCACAATCGGAATCTGACCCAAAAGCGGAATGTTCAGTTCTTCAGCGAACTTGCGTCCAGTTTCCTTGCCGAAAATGTAGTATTTCTTTTCAGGTATATCGCTTGGCACAAAATAAGCCATGTTCTCGACCAAGCCAAACAACGGAATCTGCAAAGCCTTTTCGTTGAACATCTGGGCGGCACGGCGCACATCGGCGAAAGCAACTTGCTGAGGCGTGGTAACGACGACTGCTCCACTGACCTTAAACGACTGAGCCAAAGTCAGTTGAATGTCACCTGTCCCTGGAGGCATATCGATGACCAAAAAGTCGAGTTCACCCCAAAGGGCATCGTTCATCAACTGGTTGAGGGCGCTGGTTGCCATAGGTCCGCGCCATATCAAAGGACGGTTTGCATCGACAAAGAAACCAATGCTCATCAGCTTGATGCCGTAACGTTCAAGCGGAATCATCACGGTTTTGCCGTCACGTTCGAAACATGCAGGACGCTCGTCGCCCGTGCCGAACATGGTAGGCACCGATGGACCGTAGATATCGGCATCGACCAAGCCTACGCGCTGGTTGGCACGCGCCAAAGCCACGGCCAGATTGGCTGCCACGGTCGATTTGCCAACGCCGCCCTTGCCCGAAGCCACCGCAATGATGTGCTTCACCTTGGAAAGAGCCGTCTGTTCCTCGACCACCTTAATATCAATATTGATGTCGCCGAAAACCTCTTTCAAAGTACGGTTTGCAGCGTTGACCAAAATGTCGTTTTTCGGGTCATCGACATGCTCAACGACCAAATCGAAACGGATGCCGTCATCGCCAACCATCAGGTTTTCAACCATTTTCAGGGCAATGATATTGTCGCCTTTCGGAAAATAGATGACATCCTTTAAAACTTCTAAAACATTTTCCTTTACTAACATGATAAAAAACAAATTTGGGGCAAAGGTAAGAAATTTTTGGTTCAGATTCCTTAAAAAACACTACCTTTGCACAAATTCAAAATCTCAACGATATGAAAAAACTCACCTGCACCCTGTTTTGGCTTTTTAGCCTGAGCGCAATGTTCATTTGCACTTCATGCTCACAATCTGACGATACAAAGCTGATATTAAAGAAAGCCGTTGCTCGTTGCCAATCCATCGAAAAAGGCTATTATGACATGACCTATTTCGAAAAATATATGGATGATAACGACACAACCGTATCGCATCATGTCTGTCATTTCATGAAAGTGAAAAAAGATGACATTTTTGGATTCTATTTCAACAATCAAGAATCCAACAGTTACAATGGATTAACATACTGCAATCAGCAACTCTATTTTGGCGATAGCCTTGTCGCTTATTATGATTATGATAGCACTTGGATTGTTTACGATTGCGGGAAATGGTCGGACGACATCAACAGGTTCAAACACAATTTTGATTTCTTCACCCTTTTCACAGATAAAAGCTGTTTCCCACTCATAAAGGAAAACGCCCTCACAAAAAATATATACGACTTTGAATCGTCGGAAACCACACTCCACGGCGATTCGTGCTATTTGGTGACAATCAACGAGAAAATTGATGATGATAAGGAAGACGATGACGAATATTTTAAAGGCATCCGCCACGAAATGAAATTCTGGATTCTGAAAGATGGATTTTTGCCTATTCAGTATTCCGTCGCATTTGATGTTGTCGAACAAAACGACACCTTATATCAATACGAATTGTTTACGCTGAACGATTATTCCTTTGACGATTTTGACGAAAACCTGCTCAGCATGAAAGCCGTGCCTGAAAATGTTACCTTAAAGGATTACGAGCCATACGTTGCGCCCGAACTTTTGACCGAAAGCACGTCCGCACCTTTATGGGCCTTGCCCGACATCAACGGCGACACCATCAGCCTTGCCAACCTGAAAGGCAAAGTCGTGCTCATCGATTTCTTTTACAAAGGATGTGGAGCTTGTTGCAAAGCTCTTCCGCAACTCGAAAGCCTTTACGAGAAGTACAAGGACAAAGACTTTGCCATGTTCGGCATCGACCCAATGGACGACCCTGAAAAAGACCAAATGGCAGACTTCATCGCCAAACGCAACGTGACATATCCAGTCCTGTTTTCCGACAGAGATTTACCAGAAGAATACAATGTTTCAGCTTATCCGACATTGTATCTGATTGGGAAAGACGGCACCATTCTTCACAACCATGTCGGATATTCAGAAACGCTTGAAGAAGAAATCGGGGCTTGGATTGAAGAAGCACTGAACAAATAACACTAACACTATGGCAAAAGACAAAATCAACAAGACCAACGCCTGCCGCATACTCGACCAGAAAAAGATTGACTACGAACTGATTCCCTACGAAGTAGATGAAACTGACTTAGGCGCACAGCACATCGCCGACCAGCTCGGCGAAGACATCAACCAAGTGTTCAAGACCTTGGTGCTGAAAGGCGACAAGATTGGCTATTTCGTGTGCGTCATTCCGGGCTGCGATGAAGTCGACCTGAAAAAAACCGCCAAAGCAACCTGCAACAAAAGCTGCGACCTGATTCCGATGAAAGAACTGCTCCCACTGACGGGCTACATCCGTGGCGGTTGCTCGCCCATGGGCATGAAAAAGCCTTTTCCAACTTTCATTCACGAGACTTGCCAGCTGTTCGACTACATCTATGTGAGTGCAGGCATGCGCGGTCTGCAATTCAAACTGAAGCCCTACGATTTGGTTCAGGCTGTCGGCATGACGATTGCCGATTTGACGATGTGAACGGGAAAAATTTCATAGTGGCCGACAATATTCATATCAATGGACTTCTGTTTTTTCAGAGCTGATATGCTTTCCACTTAGGTGGAATAGTAAGGTCAAAGTCAGGCACGGCAAGATGAACCGTGTCGGGCAAAACACACTGCCGGAACCTTGATTCGTAACGCTCAAGATTAATCACTTGAGAGGTACTGATGTTGCTCAAACTGTTGGAATAATGAAATGGAGGGAAGTAAACAAAGACTTTGGTTCCTGATTCCAATGCCAATTCGATTGCAGGAATCATGTCACTATCTGTAGAGACCACAATCGCAACATCGCAATTGTGATTGTTGGCATCATTGACGATTTGAGTCGCAATTCTGACATCCGATTCCTTTTCTTCAAAAGTACTAATCTGATAGCCGCAATTATAACACTGAATGGTCTTGTGCAAATACTTACCCAAAATCAACCGAAATTTGGGATTTTCTTTGTTGGCTTGGAAAAAAGCGTTTTGTCTTAACGCCTTATCAATATTGGCTGGTTTGGCAGAAAAGTATTTCACACATACCAACTCCTGATTTGGCTTCACGAACATCTCAAAAAACTTCACGATGTCAAGCCAATAATAACGTCTCCATTTTCTATTCTTCTTCAATCCGTAATAGAAATTGAAACCATCAATATATACTATAACTTTCTGTTTATCAATCATATATAAGTAAAAAAATAAGCCCACTTGATAAGAAGTGGGCAAACCTTAGTATTTTCCACCTAAGGGAGATTCGTTGCAAAAATACAAACATTTTCTATTCTGCCAACATTTCAACAAAAAAATGTTGAACATTCGTCATGCCAAGCCTAATTCATAAACATAATGATGGATTTCACAGTGGCCGACCATATTCATAAATCGTATCACTTGCAAGGTCTATTCGGTCGTTCCAATAGACGCATGTGCGGCTCGAATCCAATTTCACCTGCTGCCAAAGTCCGTAAATCTGTTCAAGTCCTTTGAACTCCTCAATGGTGTCAATATCTTCCTTGACATCGTAACAGACCCGGAAACCATCATCAAAAGTCACAATTAGCTTGAATTTATCCGCTATTTCTATGTCAATAATTCTTGGAATCATAATGAAGATTTCAGAATCAGATGCTAAAAACAAAACCCGGCAGTTTGATTGCTCAGGGACTGTCGGGACTGAACGCTGCAAAAATAGCATTTATTTCAAAAACAGGCAAAGAAAAACATAAATGACCGTGACGCAGCATTTTTGCTCCATTCACGGTCATTTGCGTTTATAAATGT
This sequence comes from Candidatus Limimorpha sp., assembly GCF_056203535.1. Classification (NCBI taxonomy): domain Bacteria; kingdom Pseudomonadati; phylum Bacteroidota; class Bacteroidia; order Bacteroidales; genus Candidatus Limimorpha; species Candidatus Limimorpha sp. Next base: position 55,435 of record NZ_JBADWU010000100.1, read on the forward strand.
GAATTCAATTATTTCTTCGTTTTCTCAGCAATCCAATTCCTTGCATTGACGAAAGCCTCAATCCAAGGTGCCACTTCGTCATCTTTGCGGTCGTCGGGATAGAAGGCCCACTGCCAAGGTAGGAAGGCACGCTCGAGGTGAGGCATCATGGCCAAATGGCGGCCATCGTTGGAGCAAATGCCTGCCACCGACCAGTCGCTGCCATTCGGGTTGCCCGGATATTCGTCCTGTCCGTAGGTCATCACGATGTCATATTGGTCGCGGTAGCATGGGAAATAGAAACGGCCTTCGCCGTGAGCAATCCACACACCGAGGCGACGTCCCGAAAGTGATGAGAGCATCACGCTGTCGTTTTGCGCAATCTCGACATTCAAGAATGCCGATTCGAACTTGTGGGAATCATTGTGCTTCATCACTGGATGTTCCTCATGGTCAGGATAAAGCAGGCCGAGTTCCATCATCAGCTGACAGCCGTTGCAGACGCCCAAACTCAAAGTGTCTTCGCGGGCATAGAAGTTATCGAGGGCTTTCTTGGCCTTTTCATTATAAAGGAATGCGCCAGCCCAACCCTTGGCGGAACCCAAGACATCGGAATTGGAGAAACCACCGACAAAGACTATCATGTTGACATCGGTCAAGTCTTCGCGGCCCGAAGTCAAATCGGTCATGTGAATGTCCTTGACATCGAAACCGGCCAGATAGAGTGCGTAAGCCATTTCACGGTCACCGTTATCGCCCTTTTCGCGGATGATGGCAGCCTTGATGCCCGACTTCTTCCGGCGGTGCATATCAATGCCCAAATCGGCAGCTTTGCCAGTGAAATCACGGCCAAAACTGTAATGCAGGTATTGGTTCTTGTAGTTCTGGAAACGTTCCAAAGCCTTGCGTTCGCCGCTCTGCTTTCTGTCGAGCAGATATGACGACTTAAACCACAAATCGCGCAAAGCATCAATATCGAAGGTGCGGAGATGACCTTGATGGTCAATGACCAATTTGCGGGCTTTGGAAAGTGTACCGATTGCATTGAACTTCACGCCAGCCTCATGCAACATTTGGCGGGCAACGCCATCGTTTTTCACTTGAATAACGACAGAAGGTTTTTCGCAGAAGAGAACTGCGAACAAATCTTCCTTGTCGAAATCCCTGAGGTTGATGTTCATGCCGCCTTCGGTATTGGCGAAATTCATTTCCAACAAAGTGGTAATCAAGCCGCCAGCCGAAACATCGTGACCTGCAAGCACCAGACCTTCTTCGATCAGATGCTGAATGGCATTGAATGCCTTCTTGAAATAGGCCGGGCTCTTCACATCAGGCGTAACCTGACCCACGGCACCGAGAGCCTGAGCAAAACTGCTGCCACCCAAATTGAAGCCATCTTTCGAGAAGTCGATGTAAAGCAATTCGGAGTTTTCGTCTTGTTTCATGACTGGACGAATGGTCTTGCGGACATTGCTCACTTCGCCAGCAGCCGAAACGATGACCGTGCCAGGAGCCACAACCTTTTCGCCATCAGGATATTTCTGCGTCATGGAGAGGGAATCCTTACCCGTCGGGACATTGATGCCCAAAGCCACGCAATAGTCGCTCAAAGCCTTCACAGCCTGATAGAGACGTGCGGTTTCGCCTTCCTGCTTGGCTGGCCACATCCAGTTGGCGCTCAACGAAATGCCCGTGAGATTGTCCTGAATCGGAGCCCAAACGATGTTCGTCAGAGCCTCGGAGACCGACAAACGCGAAGCAGCAGCCGGATCGATAAGGCCCGCGATAGGTGCATGACCCAAGGCGGTGGCGATGCCACGGATGCCCTGATAGTCCAAAGCGCTGATGCCCAAGTTGCTCAACGGAAGCTGAAGCTCGCCCACACATTGCTGCTGTGCCACGCGGCCCGTGACGGAACGGTCAACTTTGTTGGTCAACCAATCCTTGCAAGCAACGGCTTCAAGCTGAAGCACTTGCTCGACATATTTATGTAAATTACGCTTGTTGTAAGTGATTTTCTTGAAATGATATGGTTTCTCGGTGTCGTGCAAGACCGTCTTAGGCGCACTGCCGAAGAAATCGGAAATGGCGAGGTCGATAGGAGCCGTGCCTTTCTTGCGGGCAAAACGCAGACGCTCGTCGCCAGTCACTTTTCCGACTTCGTAATAAGGCGCGCGTTCACGTTCAGCGGTTTCCTTGATGACCTTCAGGGCTTTCTTGTTGACCAGCAGACCCATGCGTTCCTGCGATTCGTTACCGATGATTTCCTTATCGGACAAAGTCGGGTCGCCCACAGGCAGATTATCGACATAGACCACGCCGCCGGCATCTTCAATCAGTTCGGAGAGGCAGTTCAAGTGACCGCCTGCGCCGTGATCGTGGATGGAACGGATAGGATTTTCATCGCTTTCAGCCATGGCACGAATCACGTTGGCCACGCGCTTTTGCATTTCAGGATTGGCGCGCTGCACGGCATTCAGTTCGATGGCGTTGCTGTATTGTCCCGTATCGACGCTCGAAACGGCGCCACCGCCCATACGGATGCGGTAGTTATCGCCACCCAAGACCACGATGACATCACCTTCTTCAGGTTCCAGTTTCTTGGCATCTTCCTTTTTGGCAAAACCGATGCCACCGGCCAGCATGATGACCTTATCGTAGCCCAGGCTTTGTTCTTCCTGATGTTCGAAAGTCAAAAGGCTGCCGTTGATGAGCGGCTGACCGAACTTATTGCCGAAATCGGATGCGCCGTTGGAAGCCTTGATAAGAATCTCTTCAGGAGTCTGATAGAGCCAAGGACGCGCTTCGCAATCCTTTTCCCACTCGCGGCCTTCCTCAGTGCGCGGATAGGATGTCATATAGACCGCAGTGCCGGCCAAAGGCAAACTGCCCTGACCGCCAGCCAAACGGTCGCGGATTTCGCCGCCGCTACCCGTAGCAGCACCATTGAAAGGCTCAACGGTGGTCGGGAAATTATGTGTTTCGGCTTTCAGCGAAATGATGGTGTCAATATCCTTAATCTGGAAATAATCAGCCTTGTTTTGGGTCATTGGCGCAAACTGCTCGACTTTCGGGCCGAGGACAAAAGCCACATTATCCTTGTAAGCCGAGACCAATCTATTTGGATTTTCCTTCGAAGTCCGCTTGATGAGGGCAAACAAGGTGTTCGGCATCTTCTTTCCGTTGATGATGAAAGTGCCATTGAAAATCTTGTGGCGGCAGTGCTCCGAGTTGACTTGTGCGAAGCCATACACCTCACTGTCAGTAAGTTTACGACCAATCTTTTCCTCAATGCTCTTTAGATATGCCATTTCCTCCGGACTGAGGGCAAGACCTTCCTGCTGGTTGTACGACTCGATGTCATCGATATATTTCAAAGGTTCGGGCTGGCGGTCGATGAGGAAGACATTTTGGTCCAAATCCTTGTAACGCGCCTGCAGCATCGGGTCGAAAGAGGCGTTTTCATCGTCCACTTTGTGGAATTCCTCGATGCGGATGATGCCCGTGAGGCCCATGTTCTGGGTGATTTCCACGGCATTGGTGCTCCAAGGCGTAATCATCTCGCGGCGCGGGCCTACGAAATAGCCTTTCAGCGACTTTGGTGCGACCTGTTTAGCATTGCCAAACAGCCAGGAAAGCTTCTTGATGTCTTCAGGTGATTGCTCAACGCGCGTGTCAACTGCTATAACACGCTGATTGTCAGATTGAAAAAAACATATCATAATAGCGGATATTTTGTTGCAACAATATGCCGCAAAGATAAGAGTTTTTGAAGAAGGAAAGACGAATAAGGGTGATTTATTTTGGCAGCAATACACTTTGCCTTTTTATAACCAAAACATCCAAAACCCACAAAATATTTCTCTTCCCGACTTTGAATCTCGCAACCGCTCGATTCATACCATGTCTCTCCTCTCTTAACCAACCACTTCCCACTCCACAATATTCTTCTTCTCGCTCGAAAAACCAACACCTATCTTGAACAGCTTTCTCGGATCCGCAGCGTAAGGTTCGGCGTAGCCTTTGCCGTCAATCTGCTTCAACGCCTCGTCCGCCGTG